>CAYXXW010000607.1:0-1754 GCA_964469115.1 uncultured Melioribacteraceae bacterium | reverse complement strand
GGATCAATTCTTTACGCTCAGTCCCCTCTCACCTCTTGACTCTTGACTATCGACTCATTTCTCACCTCTTTACACTCTCCCCGGTTTCCGGTCTCCGGTCTCCTGTTTCCTAATAGTGTTTTCTACCCAAAAACATATCGAAACTCCATCAATATGTTTACCTTAGTATCTGCAATGCAATTGCCTGGCAATTATTACATATATACAAACGTTAGCAGTAACTCCACCCAGCATAAAAATCTTCACTAAAACTGACTAATTGAAAAAAAATTGAATTATGAAAAAGTATTTATTGACAATATTAATATCATTGATCATTTCCCCTATAATAAGAGCACAGCATTCAAGCATGTCTCTTATTCCAGGAGGAGAGTATATAATGGGCAATGACATGAAAAATGGGCTTGGATTTAGTCCTGTTCACAAAGTGAAAATTGATTCTTTCTACATCGATAAATATGAAGTTACAAATGAGGATTATTTAACATTTTGTAAGGAAACTGGTTACAAACTACCGGAATTCTGGAATACTGACATTTTTAAATGCGGAGAAAAGTTTTTGAATTATCCTGTCGTAGGAATAAACTATGGGGATGCACTTAAATATGCTAAATGGGTAGGGAAACGGCTGCCAACAGAAGCAGAGTGGGAATATGCTGCAAGAGGTGGCTTGGCAGGCAAGGATTTCCCCAATGGTAATGAATGGACAAAAGAAAAAGCGAAACAAGATAGCTCTGGCTGGAAAAACTTAATTGAACCCGTTGGTTTGTATAACCCAAACGGATATGGACTATATGACATGAGTGGGAATGTTTGGGAATGGGTTGCAGACAGGTATTCTGAAATATATTATGAAATAAGTTTGCACGAGAACCCCAAAGGTCCAGATAAAGGGGAAAATAGAGTAATCAGAGGTGGTAGTTGGCATTCTGGGAAAATGTGTAAAAAAGTTTTTTATCGTAAAGGACTAATTAGTAGTTGGTGTGATTTTGCGGTTGGATTTAGATGTGTGAAAGAATTGAAATAAATAACTAATTTAAAAAGCCAGCGGCTAACATTTTGCATAAGTATTGGCAGGAAAGTACCATGCAATCTGCCACTACTCATACAATTTACCGTTATGTGCAAGCTAAAACAACACAAATTAATTAAATGATAATATCATGGAATACTTTAAAAAATCAATTTTACCAATCTTACTAGCTGGAATATGGCTTAACATCTCTGGGACTATTAAATGGATATTCCTAATAGAATCATATTGGATTGAAAAATACAATGATATGGGAATTGTTTTGCCAGCAGGACTAATTAATAATATTATGTGGATGCTATGGGGATTCATGTTTGCCACTACCATATTCATACTCTCAAAAAAATTCAACCTAATACAAACAACACTACTATCATGGTTTGTGGCATATGGAATGATGTGGGTAATTGTTTGGAATGTAGGCGTTTTGCCAATTGGAATGTTATGGATAAATGTTCCGTTGAGTTTATTTGAAGTATTTGTTGGTGCACTAATTTGTAAAAGATTATTAAATAAATAATAAAATCTTTAAACCGCTTTACTTTTGAAGCCACATACAAATATGGAATTGCAAATTGATAATAACGGACACACAGCCAGCACATAACAATGTATATAAAAAATTGCCGAGAAAGTAGTAAAATCAACTATTGCAGCTAGTTTCAACTTCATAGCATTTTGAAAATGTAGTGCTTCGAAATCGGCAACTTTTCATATACTT
>CAYXXW010000606.1:0-1754 GCA_964469115.1 uncultured Melioribacteraceae bacterium | reverse complement strand
GAGAAATAGTCTGCGAGTATTCCAACAAGTGTAATTGTAATCGCACTTGTTAAAAATGTAATGGTCATGTAAACGCCATTTAGAAATGTTGGAAAATCAGATTTTAATGTGTTGACTAAAGCCATGAGGACAGGATTAAAAGCAAACACTAAAAAACCTAAAAGAAGAAGTAAAATAAAAGAAAGTATACCGCTGGATAAAATAAAAAGTATTAATAATATAGGATTTAAAACAGCAGATACTAGAAGGATTTTTTTTCTACCTATTTTATCTGAAACTGAACCGGAATATAACACTCCGCCGGCACCGGCTAACTGAAAAATGGATAAAGATGCACCAGCATACCATAAACTATCACCCTGATTTGTTAAATAAACTGTAAGAAATGTAGTAAGTGTACCTTTAAGAATAGAATTGAAAAATGAAATGCCAAATATTATGAAAAATAGAGATGAATATTTGCTCAGCACTTCCAAAATTGCTTTTGCTTTTTTACTTTCGGGTGTTTGTGTAATATTCAACTTTCTGAATTTTAGAAAAAGAATAATTGACGCCACCCATCCAAAAGGGATTAATTTGTAAGTCCCTTCAAGTCCCCATAGCGATACACCGCCCAAAACAACCAAGGGTCCAACAGACCTCGCCATTTCGCCGCCAAGCATAAAGATACTCATTCCTTTACCAACACGATTTCCGGATATTTGTCTTATCATAACAGGCGCCGGCACATGGAACATCGAAGAACTAACCCCCATAACAAGTAATATCGCTGTCAGAGCTGTATAACTGCTGGCAATTCCCAACAAGCTCATTACTGTTACTGTAATAGCCGGAGAAACTATTACCATAAACTTTACACTTACTTTATCAGCAGCAAAACCAATTAAAGGATTTAAGAATGACGGTAGCCTTTGAATAACTGTTAGAAATCCGGCTTGTGTGTAAGACATTCCAATTTTTTCTATTAGAAGCGGCAGAATGGGAGCTAAAAATGATGAATAAACATCGTGAACAAAGTGTGTTAACGAGATTAAAAAAATATTGCCGGTTTGAAACTCTTTATTGCTGCTCATCCTAAAAGGTCAAATAAAAATAAGAATGGAAATCAGTTACTTAAAAATAATGTTTTAGTCTATAAATAGTTGGGATAGTTTTGGAATAAGTTTTAATGGAAATGATTTATTCGAGAAAGTTTAGATAAAGGATATAATCTGATTAAAAATAAAAATTATTTTAGCCCATAATGCTTTTTATACTTTGCCACATGATAAATAGCCAAACCAATTGCAGCCGCTGCGTTTGTATAGCCAAGAATTTCACCAACAACGCCAAGGTCATTTTTATTAAGTCCTTGTCTATAAATTGCCATGGCGCTGTTAATATCTTCTCTTAACTTTAACCGGGATAAATTTTCATTTAAAACATTTTGATTTAATGTAGGAAAAATAAACTGCGTATACTCATCAATATTAACTGAGCTTCTCAAACTCAATAATGGAGATTTATAATTCTGATACCCATCTAGTCTTAATTTTATTTTACCTATTTCATTACTCTTAAGTGAGTCTTCAAAATTTGCTGTGCTATCGATTTGACATAACACTATACTATTGATAGTCAACGTTATGACAAGCAGTACAAATTTTAAATTTAACCCTGTCTTTAAAATCATTGTTTTATTTTACATTAAAAAAATCATTGTTTTCAACTGAATCGGGGATGTACTTATTTTCAAGAAAAACATTTTTAACTTT
>CAYXXW010000605.1:0-1755 GCA_964469115.1 uncultured Melioribacteraceae bacterium | reverse complement strand
GCCAGCGCCATTTATTAGAATATCTACTTTTACGTATTTTTTCAAAACTACTTTTTTTGATTCTTCTAAAGATGATTTGTCAAGTACATTTGCTTCAACACCAATAGCCTCAGTTCCATAAGTTTTTATAATTTCATCAGCAACTTTATCTGCAAATTCCTTTTTAATATCAAGAATTGCTAGTTTAGCTCCAACACTGGCTAATCCTTTTGCTAGAACAGCACCAATTACACCACCTCCACCAGTTAGCACACATACTTTTCCTTTTAAATCTTCAAATGAATAATTTTGCATTTATATCTCCTAGTTAAGTCCTAAATTAAAACAAAGTTTTTTTGCATTTTCTGTAAGCTTTGAATAATTCTCATTTTCAATTGCTTTATTATCAACTAAAGCAGAGCCAAGACCAACAGCACTTGCACCATGATTTATCCAATCAATAGAATTTTCAAGGTTAACTCCACCAGTAGGTATTACTTTTAAGTGCGGTAAAGGGGCTTTAATTGATTTAATAAAACTCATCCCTAAATTATCAGCAGGGAAAATTTTTACAAAATCAGCACCTTGTTCATAAGCTGTTTGTATTTCAGTGGGAGTAAATCCAGCAGGAATTACAACTTTATCTTTAGCTATCACAGCATCCACAACTTCTTTTTTATAAATTGGACTAACAACAAATTTTGCTCCGGCTTCAATTGCATCAAGCGCTGTTTGAGGATCTGTTACAGAACCGACACCCAATAAAATTGTATCGCCAAATTCTTCATTAGCATTTCTTATTGCCTCAATTGCGTTTGGTATTGTCATTGTTAATTCAATTCCAGTAACTCCACCTAATTTAAGTGCATTGATTACATGAATAAGTTGTGATGGATCTTTCATCCTTACAACTGATAAAACTTTTCTTTCTAATATTGCTTGTTTAGTTTCTTCTCTTGTCATTTTATTTAAATGGATTTAAGTGGTTTTCGAAATGGTTAATTAAATAACTATAGTGAACATCTTCGTTCTTCTTTAGACAATCGTAAATCTTTTCTTTAAATAATAATTTCCCTTTTTCATCTTTTGTTGTCAAAACTTTACCAAAAGCAACATGTAAAACTTGTCTAGCGTCATTTTGAATAAAAAGATCTAATAGCTCTTCATTTGAGTATTTATCTGAACTGTGAACATTTTTCAATTCGGCAGAAACATGATAAGATTCTTTTTCCTTCTCATATTCAATTCTAGCAAAGTCTAGTATTTTTCTAAACTCATTTGGTTCGGCAAATGCAACAACTTTCAGAGCTTCAAGATAGCTTGTCCCAGCTGTTTTAACATGAGTATAACCTCTTTTTAATTGGCCTATAGCTTTATAGACTCCAAATTTATCGCTGCCTGAGTGAAGACTAATTTTATATGATCCAAAATATTCAGATATTTTAACATGCTTTAAATATTCTTTCTTGAAAAGTTCAATATCACCTTTATAATCAATACCTTTTTCAAAGTCACCAATAAATTTTGGAGCCAAACTTACAAGTTTTACTCCTAATCTTTTAAGTTCATACGCCATAAAGAAATGCTCAAATGGAGTTGTAACTGATTCAGTTTCATCGACTGATATTTCTACTTCGTATGGAAGTTGATCATGTTTTTTTCTCAAGTAATCATATAAAGTTTTAATGTGTGCAACCGCGTTTCCATATTTGACATTTGCTCTCAATATTTCTTCATAAGTTGGTTCAATTACTAATCCTTCTTTTAGATCAAACT
>CAYXXW010000604.1:0-1755 GCA_964469115.1 uncultured Melioribacteraceae bacterium | reverse complement strand
TGATGATTGATTAAAGAACCTAAACATTCTATTGATTTCTTCTTTTAAATTTTCTTCAGATGGATTTTTAATTGTGAGTACCATATGATATTTATTATTTTGTTTATTTATTATATCAAGATGCTTTAATAAAAATTTTGACAATCTATTTGAATTGCATATAGGACAAGTTTTTTGATAACAATAAAATGATTTTACATCTCCATTATCATATTCATCAAACCTATTTAAACACTTTATTTGTCTTTCCATTTTTTTGATATATCTTGCATCCTCTGGATACTTATTTTCAATTAGTACTTTTAATTTTATTGCTAAATCTTGAGAACGTTTTTTCTTGATATACTTTTTAAAATGCAGTACAGAATCCGTTATTTTCATTGGTCTGCACTAGATGTTAGTTACTTGTCAAGAAAAGCTTCTTAAAACTTTTATTCTCCTCATGTTCTTTTTCAATTTCATAGATAGTTTTTACCTTTGCATCTAGTATCCAAGTTTGAAGTTCTATTCTATTAAAGTAGATTCTTCTTTTTGGTTTGTAATAGGGAATGCGTTTTTTATGTACTAGAAAATAAAGATAGGACTTCTTTAATTTTAAAAACTCTGCCGCTTCGTTAATATCAATAAATTGAACATTATTGGTTTTAACTAGATTCTTAATAGTTTCTAATTCAGTATAGACTTTTGATGTGCTTAAATGTTTCACTATTTCCTCGCATGTTATTGATCAAATAATTTTGACCTTAATATGCAAGGCTGGTTATCAACTATACGGTGGGATAAAGTATCTGATATACGTATAACGTATATTATTTTTGTTTATTTAAGTATGTATTAAATCTTTTATAGAAGTTTTCATGTTCTTTATCATATATTAGTCCTAATTCTGTTTTTGCATAATAAAATGCAAGTGATCTATAACTTAAATTTAAGTCGTTTTCATGTTCTTTTTTGTATCTATCTATCATTTTTTTAAATACCACAATTTCTGACCTTTTGTTATTTTTACCAGTAAACTTTTTACCCTGTTTTGCATGCTTATGAAGCTCTTCTAGTTTAGGAATAATAATGTTTGAATCGTCATTATAATTTAATGACGTTAAATTGTATTGATAATGAAATACACCGAAGACTTCTCTTATAAACATTCTATAAAAGTTATCTATTTTAATTTGAATTTCTTCGTCAGATAATTTATCGGCAGTTGCATTTTTAAGTACAATAAAAACAGAGTGAAATAATTTCTCTTTACTTGATAGAAATATTCCTTTCCCAAATGATACTTTATTCTTCTTCGTAAATTCTATTTCTTTTGGTACTTTAAATCTATCCCAAAGTGAATTATATTCAGAATTAAATAATGCTAATATTCCATTCCAATTAATTAATTCAGCACACTCAATTATTTCTGATTTTTGATCGTAATCCTTTAAATACTTAATAAATGATTCCTTCATAAATTCATTATCTGATTTTACTTTTGAATCTTTTTTCTTTTTCATTGTTATCCCTTTCAAATAGGCTTAAAAAAATATGTTGTAGATGCGTTTATTCGGTTTCATAATGGTGACCGTATTTATGACCCAGCAGGGACTTTCGTCCTAGCTGGGTCTGACCAGTTCCAAATTCGATTTTATAATTTAGGCATTTTATTAGCTGCTTCATCTAATTTCTCATTGATGATCCTTGCATATACTTCAGTCATTTTAATGCTCTTATGACCCATTAATTTGCTTACTGTGTAAAGATCTACTC
>CAYXXW010000603.1:0-1758 GCA_964469115.1 uncultured Melioribacteraceae bacterium | reverse complement strand
TAAAAGCTACTTCTTTATCCACACGTAATAAAATAGGTGTTTCTTTTTTTAAACTTTCCAGCCTGGTAGTTAATATTTCATGCGTAGAAGACTCACCATCTAAAAAAACTTTATTTTTTGCATTGATGGCAATTTCTAGTGTTTTTTCTTCTGCCTGTTGCATGGTTGTTGCGCTCTCAGCCACAGGAAGGTCAATATCAATCACACCCTGTGAAATAAAAGTGGCAGTTGTTAAAACAATAGCTAAAAGTACCAACATAATATCGATAAAGGGAATCATATTGATTTGATCAAAACGCTTCATAGTTAGCTCACGGCAACCTGACTTAGTCTAACCTTGTTTTTCCCGAGCATCCTGATGCACTCTCCACTTTGCTGTAATTACATCGGTTTTTCTCAATAAGGAGTTATAAAACACGATTGCGGGTATAGCCACAAGCAACCCACCAGCCGTAGCTTTTAGAGCCAGTGCTAATCCTGTCATAATGATATGGACATCAATCTTGCCGCCCTGCCCCATATCATAAAATGTCAGAATAATTCCAAGCACAGTTCCCAGTAGACCTACGTAAGGTGCATTTGCTGCAACCGTAGAGATAATGGTTAGATTATTAGTTATAGCAACATTGAGATTATCAACATGACTAAAGTTTTCTACTTTCACACTGGCATAGTAAAAGTAACGCTCAATAACAAACCAGAACATAAAAAAACTCATTAAACCCAATATGCCAAATATCATGTAGTCGAGATTATCTCTCAAAAAATCCATCGTCATCTGTTCTTCACTCAAAAATAAAAATAGGTGTATCCAATATAATCTAACACTTATATTCTTTTACTAACATTATTTACCGCAGGATTGTGTTATTTCACACACTTTTGTGTCAGCTAACCCATCTAAAATATTATTAATATCACTCATTAATAATATTTTCATATACTAGGGTCGAATTTACATTATTTAGGTCATCAACAGGTATAAAACATGGGAAATAAAAGCATTCTTCTTACGCTGTCATTATCATTGGCAGTTTCTTCTAGCATTTTGGCTGACGAACTTGATAGCATCATTATTGAGGATGTTTTAACGATTAATCCCAACTCTGCAGAACCTGAACAATACAATCGTATCAGCCCAACAAGTTCAGATGGTGGAGAATTTTTAACACTAATCAACGGTGTTTCTATGAGTCGTTTTGGTGGTAGAGGCCTGGAACCCATCATTCGTGGACAAAAACAGACTCGCTTAAATATTTTATTAGATGGTGCCTACATTCATGGTGGTTGTCCTAATCGCATGGATCCTCCTGCAAGCTGGGCAGCATTGGAAACCTATGAAAATGTCACAGTACTTAAAGGCGTACAAACCTTAATCCATGGCGGCGGCGGAAGTGGCGGAACTGTGTTATTTGAACGTGATACGCGCGAGCTTGCTGAGGAAAAAGGTATTCATGGCCGAGTTAGTGCCACAGTAACAGATAATGCAATCTCTCATGACTTACTCGCTGATGTCGTAGCTGCTGGTGAAAAAGTCTATGTGCGTGGCATTGGTGAATTAAAAAAAGGACAAAATTATGAAGACGGTGATGGTGTCGAAGTTCGTTCATCTTTTGATCACGAACAAGTTGGCATCATCGCTGGATTTACGCCAACAGAAGATCGCTTATTCGAATTTAGTTTTGAACGTAACTCATTCTCGGACGCACTTTACCCTGGTGCAGGAATGGATAGCCCAACTGAAGATGCTGATATCTT
>CAYXXW010000602.1:0-1764 GCA_964469115.1 uncultured Melioribacteraceae bacterium | reverse complement strand
ATATGGGTACTTATTTGCCCAGACAATTGATTGCTGAAAAATTAAAAACAGCTGAAGAGAAAATTCCCAATGGCTTTGGCACACCATTTATGGGTCCTATTTCTACCGGCCTTGGGGAAATTTACCAATATATTATTGATACTGAAGAGGGATATAAAAACGAATATTCTATTACAGATTTAAGAACTATTCAAGATTGGATTGTGAAAAGACAACTATCTGGAATAAAAGGTGTTGTTGAAGTGAATACATGGGGTGGTTATTTAAAAGAATACGAAGTGGCAATTAATCCTCAACAACTAAAAGCTGTTGATGTATCATTATTCGATGTTTATACGGCTTTAAAAAAGAATAATAGTATTGCTGGCGGAGGATATATTGAGAAAACAAATCAAAGTTATTTTGTTAGGGGGGAAGGATTAGCTAAGTCATTTGAAGATATTGAGAATATTGTTATTTCGAATAAAAATGGTAACCCAATATTTATAAGAGACATTGCAGAGGTTAGAGAAGGACATGCCACAAGATTTGGTGCTATTACAGCAAATGGAGAAGGGGAAAAAGTACTAGGCCAAGTAATGATGCTAAAGGATGCTGATTCAAAAGCCACAATTGATAGAGTAAAAGAGCGTGTTTCTGAAATTCAAAAAAGTCTACCGGAAGGAATTATAATAAATGGGTTTCTCGATAGAAGTGAGTTAATAGGAAAAACAACATATACAATATCCGAAAATTTAATTTTAGGATTTTTAATAGTAATTTTTGTGGTTGTTCTTTTGCTCGGAAATGTTCGTTCCGCCTTGGTTGTAGCTTCTGTGATACCCTTAAGTCTCCTCTTTGCTATCTCCCTTATGTACATATTTGGAGTAGATGCTAATCTAATGAGTTTGGGAGCAATAGATTTTGGAATTATTATAGATGGAGCGGTAATTATAGTTGAGTTCATTGCTTTTAAAATAACAGCACAAAGTGATGAATTAAAAAATGTTTTTGGCTCAGAGCGAAAATCTTTAATGGATTCAATTGTACGTAAGAGTACAATAAAAATGACACACTCAGCAATCTTTGGTCAAATAATAATAATAATTGTATTTATTCCTATTCTTTCTCTAACTGGTGTTGAAGGTAAAATGTTTAAGCCAATGGCGTTAGTGTTTTCCTTCGCTTTATTAGGCACAATGATTTTCGGGTTTACATATGTTCCGGTTATTGCAGCTTTATTTCTAAAACCTACAGATGAAAAGAAAAATAATATTTCTAAAAGATTCATGGCATTCCTATTGAAAATGTATAAACCATCAATTGAATGGGCATTGAAAAGTAGAAAAATAGTGCTTTCACTTAGCGTATTACTGCTGGTTGTTGCATCATTGATTTTTGCTAAAATGGGTGCAGAATTTGTCCCAACTTTAGATGAGGGTGATTTTGTTATCCAGCCGGTTCTTAAAACGGGAACATCACTAAGCAAGACAATTGAAACTATTACTGAAATGGAAAAAATTCTAATAACATTTCCTGAAGTAAATAATGTTGTTAGCCGAATAGGAGCTGCCGAAGTTCCTACTGATCCTATGTCAATGGAAGAAAGTGATGTTATAATTACTCTAAAACCCAAAGGTGAATGGGTCTCTGCAGAAAGCAAGGATGAGCTTGCAGATAAATTTAAAGAAGCACTCTCAGTAATTCCAGGTATTGATTATGAATTTACTCAACCAATTGAAATGAGGTTTAATGAATTAATTACTGGAGTTAGAGCGGATTTAG
>CAYXXW010000601.1:0-1772 GCA_964469115.1 uncultured Melioribacteraceae bacterium | reverse complement strand
CCCGGAAATATTAGAGAATTGGAAAATATAATCGAGCGAGCAGTTGTGCTTTGTAGAGATGAATACATAACTAAATCAGACTTGCCTAATCAAATAAATAAAATATCTGAGAAAAAGTTATTTGATCCGACTGATCTTGAGGATGGTTATGAACAAAAAGTGAAATCATTTGAACGAGAGATAATTTTAGAAGCACTGAGCAGAACAAACGGCAACAAAAGTGCTTCAGCTCGGCTAATGGATATAACAGAAAGACATTTGAGATCTCGAATGGAAATTTTAGAAATTACGTTTGATAAGAAATAAAAAAAGGGAGTATCAATACTCCCTTTGTCATTCATTCATTCTATAAAGGATTCTATTTTTTTCCTTTTCTTTGCTGGCTTCCTTTTGAACCTGTACCATCGCAATCACCAGATCCATTTCCTGAACCAAATCCGGTTCCGTCTTGTGGTCTCATTCCAGTTCCATCGCCATTTCCGCCTTTTTTATTTCCCTTACTTCCCTTTTTGCCATTTGAACCTTTGAATTGTTTACCTGAATCTTTGGTACCTTTATTATCGCAAATTCCATCGCCATCTGCATCAACCCAGTTTGGACCAGGATTATTAACTCCCTGCATTGTTTGGGCTTTTACCATTTTTTTATTTTGAACTTTGATTTCCTCTTGTGCAAAAAGTGAAGTGGTTAGTACTGATAAAACTAAAAGCGCTGCTGTTAAATTAATGATTCGTTTCATTTTGTTACTCCTTATATTGTTTATTGTTAGTTCTGGAGTAAACAGTGAAAAAAGTATGCCAATTTTAGAAGTTTAAAAATCATTCAATAATCAGCTTTTTTAGAATTAACTAAAGTGAAACTTAACTTACTCGTCGATTAAGTCGACTTATACGTCGATATTATATTGAACTACCTTTATTAATGAAGTTTATTGAATAAGAGTATGTCTGCTAACTTTATTTGAATCACTGAATTCAATATGCATACCAGAAATTGGATTAATAAATAAACTACAACCTTCTAGTTTTATTATGCCTTTTCCTTCAACATACCATACCTCAGCGTAATATCTATTAGCTTTACTTATAAACGGATTTGCTAAATTGGGAATGTTGATATCAAGAGTGTATCTTACTTTATCTGCTTCAAACACCTCAGTAAAACCATCTAATTTAAGATACTCTTTCCCAACATACTCAGCAGTAATATCTAAAATATTAAAACTAAATTCTTGAAAATCTATTTTAGCTTTTATTACATGCCATGGCTCATTTTTGATTAAAGGAAATTTCAGAAGATTAATTTCAGATTCTAAATAGATATCAAGCAAACCAACTAGGCTATCAGGAATTGACTCGGAGACTCTATTTGTATCTGTGATAAAAATGAGGGAATTATCTTTGTACTTAAATTTATTGATTAAAGTTGAATCTAAGTTATCTAGCAGAAAAGAGTTATTACATACTGTATACTCTTCATCATTCTCAAAACTAATTCCTTGAATTACTAATGTTCTATAACCAATATTTTTATAAGCGTCTGTAATTTTACTTAAGGAATCGATTGAATACTTTAATTTGACACCAACTTGACTTGGAAAATATTTTTGTAATTCTGCATTATAATTTTGAGAATTATTTTCCGGCTCAACAACATTTTCTGAATCCTCACATGCAATTAGAGTTAATAGAATTAATATTAAACCTAGTAAAATGTTTCTATTTTTCATTTCTCTACCCTTCAAACTCTATTTAAAACTCTTTATTAATCTT
>CAYXXW010000600.1:0-1778 GCA_964469115.1 uncultured Melioribacteraceae bacterium | reverse complement strand
CCATACCAGAACCAATCCATTCCATCATACATAAATAAACCATCTCCAGATGCGATCCATATTTCCTCATTGTTAATATTTCGTGAAGTTATATCAAAGATTCTTCCACTCTGCAAATTAGAAAATGGTGTTTTAGACCAATATGCTGCATTTGTAATTGGATCTGATGTAGCATTCCAAATTCTTAAACCGGAAAGCCAACCACCAAAATAGATTTTGTCTTCACTAAAAAAGATATAATTTGGATCCATATCATCAGGATATGTCGTTTCAAATAGTTCAAAACTGGTTATATAGTCTAATAGCTCGTCAAGAATTGTTATAATTCCAGAACTACCTCCGTACGAACACACCCAAGTCCTATTTTGCTCATCAGCAGTTAAAAAGCTGATAGTGTTGTTGCCAATACCATTAGCTGTTGTAACAAATTCCCACATATTGTTCACATCATCTAATACACTAATTCCGCTTTGCCAATTTTGAGAAGCATTACTTCCCCATGCACCAAACCATTTCCTGTTGCTCTCATCCACACAGATGGAATATATATTATTACTTCGTAATTCCGTTTCTTCAGCAGTGTAGTTTTGCCATATTTCTCCATCAAAAGAAGATACTCCTCTTGTACCTTTGGAAGTTGCTAAACTTCCTTTATGACCATCTATCATCCAAAGTTTATCTTGCTTATCTAAAACCATACTTCTTATCGTAGTAGAAAGTAGACTATTTGTTTTTAAGGGTGTTGACCAATCGAAACCATCATAAAACAATAATCCGTCTCCCCATGTAAACGCAACTAATAACCCTTCAACTTCTTCGAATCCCATCACCTGAGTGTTTCTAAGTTGCATTTCGTTCGCACTCCATGATTCTTGGATTTGCCCATTAGAAAATTTGAAAACTGCAATTTCCGTTGAATCTGCTACTATCATTTTGTCTTCATCCCAATATCCAACACCTGCGAAAATTTGATTATTGTTGTCTATATAAACTGGATATATTGAAGAGACGTGGTTTTCAATTAAATCATCATAAACTATCCACTCAAAAGTTGGAAAATGAGATACTACTAAACCACCTCTGGTACCTATTGCTACATAATTATTTTTCACTGAAATATCGTTAATTATGCTACTTGGAAATATTGAGTTATCTGCATTATAATGATTCCAACTACTTATTACATTTATAGAATCTATATGAACTACATCTAAACCGAAAAAACTACCAAAAAAAATATAACCATCCTCAGATATTTTCATACTAGTAACGTTGTTTGCTGAAAGTCCATTTCCTACATTATAATTATCCAAAAGAAGTGGAAAAGGAAATTCAGGATCATTCTTAAAACAGCTCACGCCAAGTTTTGTAGCAACAAATATTAGAGAATCACTATGAACAATCTTGTTAATCGTATTGGATTGTAAACCCAGTAATTCTGTTAGAGGAGTTAAGAAACTATTATTTCTAATTCTATCAACACCATTATCAGCATTTCCAATTAATATTTCGTTTGAGTCATCTAAAAAATCCAATGCCCTGATATCATTACTCCCCAATCCATCGATTGTAGTTAGAGTTTCTCCAAATGAATTATTACTAAGATTAAAATTTACAAGTCCTCCCCAAGTAGCAATATACAATTCATTTTCAGATTCGATTACATCAAAAATATGAGTTGTATTAGTATACACTTTCCAGTTTTTGAGAGCAAATAAGCCTGTTGTGACGATAATCATTAAAATAAACAGATATTTTTTCATTTTTTAAATTCCTTT
>CAYXXW010000599.1:0-1778 GCA_964469115.1 uncultured Melioribacteraceae bacterium | reverse complement strand
AGACACTACAGATATTGCTTTCGATCCTAGTATTATTGATACAAGCAGAACTGAAGCTCCATTCACATCATATATCTGGGCAGATAGTGTAGATTTGGATAGTGATGGTAAACTAGAAATTGTCTTAGCAGAACAAAACGTTTTTGATTCAATTGATGTTAAAATTAAAGTTGTTGAGTGGAATGATTCCACTAATTACAACCTAGGTTACAGATGGGTGAATTCTGATGAAAGTTATAAAATATTTAACGATTACAGACAAACTATTAGAGTTTTAGAATACAGTGGACCTACTGTGGGATTTAAAGAACAATTATACGGCATTATTACTCCGGATGATTATAAACTGGAACAAAATTATCCAAATCCGTTCAACCCTACAACCACAATTAATTTCAGCTTACCTATTGATAAGAAAATTTCAATGAAAGTTTATGATATGGTTGGGCAAGAAGTAAAAACACTTCTCAACAATAGTCAGATGAAAAAGGGAAGTCATGAAATTATTTGGGACGGTACAAATAATTTTGGCAGCAAAGTAGCAAGTGGAAATTACATTGCTAAATTTTCATTCGGCAATTTCACTAAATCAATTAAAATGACTCTGCTTAAATAAACAAATTTCAAAAATAACTCAACCGGACATTAAAAGTTTGGTTGAGTTATTTTTTTTGTTTAATTTTTGCGTCAACATTGATCCAATAAATAATCAAATACCCAAAGTTCAATTCTATATTTATATTGAACCGGAGATTATATGAAAAAAAATTACATTCTAACACTTTTCTCCATCCTAATTCTTATCTCAACAACAATTACAGCTCAATCTACCGGTAAAATAATGGGCAAGGTTACTGACCAAACAACCGGCGAAGGAATTCCTTTTGCAAATATATTCATAGAAGGAACTTCTAAGGGTGCAGCTTCTGATATTGATGGTAATTTTGTTATCCTTAATGTTTCCCCAGATGTTTATGCGGTTACTGCTTCTTACATTGGTTATCAAAAAGTTACCAGAACTGAAGTAAGGGTTAACGTTGGCTTTACTACTGCCATTGATTTCTCATTACCTTCCGGAGCGATTGAAATGGAGGCTGTTATTGTTCAAGGAGAGAGAAATCCTTTAATCAGACAGGATTTAACAAACCCAACAGTTGCAATCAACTCAGAAACATTAGATATTCTTCCTGTTGATAATATATCAGAAGTCATAAAACTTCAAGCAGGTGTTGTTCAAGCTGATGATGGTGCTTTACACATCAGAGGAGGAAGAAGCAATGAGGTTGCATACCAAATCAATGGACTATCAATAAACGATCCATACGGAAACTCAAGAGCTGTTGGTGTTGCAACAAACGCAGTTCAAGAAGTATCGGTTTCAACCGGTACTTTCAGCGCTGAGTTTGGTAATGCATTAAGTGGTGTTGTTAATTATGTGACAAAAGAAGGCGGCGAAAAATATACTTTCAGCTTAAGAGGGTACGCTGGTGAATATCTTTCCGGTCATGATGATCTTTTTAACAATATTGATGACTTTGATCCATTCAATAAAAAAAGATTTGAAGCAACCGTTGGAGGTAAAATTCCATTTTCGGATAATACGAAGTTTTTTATATCCGGTATTTTTACCGATACCAAAGGCTTGTATTACGGAAAGAGGATTTATAATTCTTCAGATTCCCATCTTACAGCGGAAGCATTCAGAAGCAGTGATCCCAGAAGCGGTGATGCTGGGGCTCCTTACTTTTTTAATCCTTACACAGAAGGAAGTAACGGGC
>CAYXXW010000598.1:0-1786 GCA_964469115.1 uncultured Melioribacteraceae bacterium | reverse complement strand
TGATTGGTGGAAACATTTGGTAATTGCCACAAAAGATGCTATCTCAAAATTACCCACTTCTGAATATGAAATTTCCGGTATCGGTATCTCATATCAAATGCATGGTCTTGTAATGGTTGACAAGCATAAAAACGTATTGTATCCATCAATAATTTGGTGTGATAGTAGGGCCGTTGAAATAGGGGATAATGCTTTTAAAGAATTAGGTAAAGATTACTGTCTTGGAAATTATCTTAATTCGCCTGGTAATTTTACAGCATCTAAATTAAAGTGGGTAAAAGATAATCGACCTGAAGTTTATGAGAAAATCTATAAAGTTATGCTTCCTGGAGATTACATTGTTTTCAAGTTGACTGGAGAAATAAATACCACTATTTCAGGATTAAGTGAAGGAATATTGTGGGATTTCAAGAAAAACCAGATTGCAACTGAATTGTTGGATCATTATTTAATAAACTCAGCTATTATTCCTGATGTTGTTCCAACTTTTAGTATTCAAGGTAAATTAACTTCGAAAGCTGCTGAAGAACTAAATATGAGACCTGGAATTCCTATAGGTTATAGAGCAGGTGATCAACCAAATAATGCTTTTTCTTTAAACGTTCATAACTCTGGAGAAATTGCTGCAACTGCCGGAACTTCCGGGGTTGTGTATGGAATAGTTGATCAAAATTCATTCGACAAATATTCAAGAGTAAATAGTTTTGCTCACGTTAACTATACAAATGAAACCCAAACCAAGGGCGTACTTTTATGTATTAACGGAACCGGTATTCTTTACAATTGGCTACGAAATGTGATGATGAAATCGAATGATTCATACGAGAAATTAAATAATAAAGCTATGCAGATTGATATTGGAGCAGATGGAGTTACTATTCTTCCATTTGGAAATGGGGCTGAAAGGATGTTACAAAATAAAAACATTGGCAGCCATATATTAGGAATAAATTTCAATAATCATTCAAGGGCACATATTCTCCGTGCATCTCAAGAAGGGATTGCTTTCTCATTTAAATATGGAATTGATATTATGAAGGATATGGGGATTGAGGTTAATTTAATGAGGGCAGGAAAAGCGAATATGTTTCAGAGCAGCTTATTTTCTGAAGCAATTGCGAATACTTCAGAAGCAACGGTTGAACTATATAATACAGATGGAGCTCAAGGGGCAGCAAGAGGAGCCGGTGTAGGAACTAAAATCTATAATTCATTTGAGGAAGCATTTATTGGGTTCAATAAGTTAGATACTATTGAACCTAAAAATGAATTGGTTGAAAGATATACTGAGGCTTATGAAAATTGGAAAAATAAATTGAAATTATTTTTGGATCAATATTAGCAGGAGTCAAAATGTCGACATTACACTATTTAGATTGGCTTATTATCCTAGGCTATTTCGCAATAATATTAGGTTTAGCCTGGTGGGTAATCAAACAAAAAAATAAAAATTCAGAAGATTATTTCCTAGCCGGTCGTAATCTTAGTTGGTTTGTAGTTGGTGCATCTATATTTGCATCAAACATTGGATCAGAACATCTTGTTGGCTTAGCTGGTTCCGGTACTACAGATGGTGTGGCAATGGCACATTATGAGTTACATGCATGGTGTCTACTTGTTTTAGGATGGGTCATGGCTCCTTTCTACATGAGATCAAAAGTATTTACAATGCCAGAATTTTTGGAGAAAAGATTCTCTCCTGCCTCTAGAACGGTTGTCCCTGTTCTTTTGCTCATCCGCCTAAAAGACTCTTCTTAAATTACTGAATTCTGCTGTTTTTATAATT
>CAYXXW010000597.1:0-1815 GCA_964469115.1 uncultured Melioribacteraceae bacterium | reverse complement strand
AATGTTTTCGCGTTTCCCATAGATGCAGAGATTAAAGAGGAATCGACGCCGCCGGATAAAAACGCACCAAGCGGAACATCACTTATCATCTGCATTTTTGTTGATTTACTAATTTGCCAATCTATTTTTTCAATCCATTCACTCTCAGATAAATTTGATTCATTCCCATTATAAAATGGAATATCCCAATATTCCTTTGGATTGCATTTGGGATTAGAAAGATCTATTTCAATGAACTTTCCTGCTTCTAACTTATTAATTGATTTAAACAATGTGGATTCACCAGGAATATACTCCCAAGAGAGAAATTCACCAAGGGCATTCATATTTAATTCTTTATTAACTAAGCTGCTTTCTAAAATAGCTTTAATTTCTGAACCAAAAACAATACGTTCATTCGTAAAAGAATAATATACTGGTTTTATTCCAATGTGATCACGTACCAAAATGAACTTGTTTTTTCTCGTATCGTGCAAGGCAATAGCAAACATTCCATTTAAATGCTTAGGAAAGTCTAATCCATATTCCTCATAGCCATGAACAATTACTTCAGTATCTGAATGGGTTTTAAATATATGCCCTTTACTTTCCAAATCTTTTTTAAGATCGGGAAAATTATATATTTCACCATTGAATACTGTCCAAATTGTTTTATCTTCATTATATATTGGCTGACTACCACCGCTTAAATCAATAATAGAAAGTCTCCTCATACCAAGAGCAGCAGAACCATGAATTGCCATACCGGCTTCATCCGGTCCACGGTGGTATAAAGTATTAACCATGTTCTCTAATAAATTATGAGAAATGGCTGGAGAATTGTTAAAGTTTACAACGCCTGCAATTCCGCACATTCTATAATGAATCCAATAGTTTTTTTAATTTTGTTTTGTATACTCTTCTTGAGTAAACATCTTCATAAAGTTTCATGGCATTAGTTACTTTAGCTTTTGCATCCTCTTTATTCTGAATAGCAAGTAAAATTCCCTTTGCCATATCCGCCGGTGTGGGTTCAACCAAAAAAGCAACATCCTCAGTTAAAACCTGAGTATGAGAATAAATTTTCGTTGCTACCAAAGGTTTCCCGGATGCTAATTGCTCATAAATTTTTAATGGAGTGTTCGTACCATCACTTCTAGGGGATAATAATATATCAGCTTTATTTGTATAGTCTTTGGCAATATTTTGTGGTACTCTTCCAGTGAACTTAACTTTCTCGCTCAAACCTAAAGAGTTAGCTAAATTTGAAAATTCCGTAACTTGTTCTTTTGTTCCACCTGCAATAAGCAATTTTACAGAATCACTTTTACCAACCACTTCTTTCATTGATTTAACTAAAATATCAATCCCCTGGTACTTTTCTAAAGTACCGGCGTAAACCAGCAAATCTTCATTCTCTTTTACAAAACCATTCAAGCTATACTCTTCACCAATTGTATTATTTTCTATCGAAGTTGGATTTTTTAATTTAATATCTTCAAAAATTGAGTTTTCAATTAAGAAATGCTTTTCTTTTTTTGTAATAATGGAGTCAACATAATCTCTAAGGTCAGGACAAATAGTAATAACAGCCTCAGCACTTTGCAAACACCTGTCTTCTAAATATTTAAACAATCCAATTAAGGTTTTAGATGTAGTAAACTTAAAATTAGTTAATTGCTGAGGTAAACTTGAATGCATATCGTAAATAAGTTTATATCTAAAGATGGGCTTTAAAAACCAAGCAAAAAATACAGCTTCTTCATGTGCATGCACAACGTCATATTTTCTAGTTGTTAACAACCAAATCATTTTTAGAATAATAAAAACATCTAA
>CAYXXW010000596.1:0-1815 GCA_964469115.1 uncultured Melioribacteraceae bacterium | reverse complement strand
GTTCAGGAAGTATTGACTTTTTCTACTCAAAACTTAGAGAAAATATATTTAAATCCAGGGATTTATGATCAAACCAATCTTGGTAGTAAATCCAGCGTACTTATTTTCTCATTTATTGGAATCCTAATTATTTTTATTGCTTGTTTTAATTATATCAATTTAAGCACAGCAAAATCAGAAAAACGTTTTAAAGAAACTGGACTAAGAAAAGTTTTTGGAGCAAACAAACTTCAATTAATAACGCAGTTTATTGGTGAATCATTACTGTTGGCACTTATATCATTAGACCTTGCTATAATCCTATCGTATAGACTAATGCCTTTATTTAATAAGCTAACTGGCAAAACCCTGAAAATTGACTTTTCAAATATTTCATTTGTATTATTCTTATTAATGATATTAATTACCACTGGAATATTAGCAGGACTATACCCCGCATTGTATATCTCTCGTGCTAATCCCTTAAATATTATTAAAGGCCAGCTCAGCAACAATAATTCTGACAGATTCAAATTACCTAAAGATATATTAAGAAAAATACTTGTAATTGTACAATTCTCTATCGCTACAGGATTAATAATTTGCACTTTATTTATATACAAACAACTTAAACATATCCGAAATGAATCATGGAATCTAAAAGAAGATTATATTATTCATATACCTGTAAAAGAAAATATTGGAAGTAAATACGAACTGGTGAAATCAAGGCTTAAAAAAAATCCTGCCATTAAAAATGTGAGCATAAAAAATGGTTTACCAACCGTAATATCTAATATGACAAGTGGAGTATGGTGGGCCGGAAGAAGCGATAGGAAGGATAATATTTCTATGGAAACCTTGAAAATTGGATATGACTATTTTAAAACCATGGACATTGACATAATCGAGGGAAGAACATTCTCTCCCGAGTTCCCTTCAGATTCATCCATTGGTTTTATTCTAAATGAACAAGCACTTAAAATGTCTAGAATAAAGGATCCTATCGGAAAAACATTTGGTTTATATGGTCAGGAAGGGGTAATTATTGGTATTGTTAAAAACACATTATTCAAATCAGCTAATCTTGATATTTACCCACAAGTATTTCATTTTTTAAACAGACCAACACAAGAAGCATATTTTGGAAGTGTTCTGATACGAATAGACGGTAAATCAATCCAGAATAATAATTTAAGTTCCATTATAGAATATATTGCTTATATCTGGGACGAAACAAATAGTAATTCTCCATTTGAGTATCATTTCCTTGATGAAACGATTGAAGCTCAATATAAAGCCGAAATTAGAATGGCTAAAATATTCTTCTATTTTGCTTTTTTTGCAATTTTCATCTCTTGTTTAGGTATGCTTGGAATAAGTTTTTATATAATTGAAAGTAGAACAAAAGAAATTGGCATTAGAAAGGTAAGTGGTGCCAGTCCCTGGAGAATTAATAAACTATTTCTTTTCGATTTTATTAAAAGCATCTTTATCTCAGCAATTATTTCATGGCCATTAAGCTATTTCTTTGTTAAAAGCTGGCTAAATAATTTTGCATATAAAACCAATATAAATATTACACCGTTTCTTTTAGCCACAATTATTGCAGCATCCATAGCAATTTTAACGGTAACATATATTGTAAATAAAGCTGCAAATCAAAATCCAGTAAAAAGCTTACGCTACGAATAATTTATCTAGCCTGATTTTGTCAAATTTTTTGGTCTACTAACTTAAAGCTTATAAATGTCTATAAAATCCAATAAGTCAGTCCCCCTTCAAACTAATAATCCACTTCATGGTATTCGCCTGGTAGATATACTTGAAACACTT
>CAYXXW010000595.1:0-1817 GCA_964469115.1 uncultured Melioribacteraceae bacterium | reverse complement strand
TAATAATTTTATTTAAGCTTGAGAAAATACGCAAATAAGGGGCTTTATTCAATATGAAGAGTGTTTAAAATACAAAAAGTCCGGCAAAACCGGACTTTTTAAACACTTTTATAAATATTTATTCTATCTTGCCGAACCGAATAAGAATATACTAACATCCGAATTAGGACCTGATGTAGAAATCTCAATTTTCACATTCTCTACTACAACTGTATCCGGCTTTGTATCAAATGCTGTGAATGAAAATGAAGTCATACTTCTACTTTGTGTATCAGGAAATTTAATTTCAGTTGCTCCGGCAATATCAATATTTTCACTTTCAATTGTCACCCCAATAGTCTGTCCTTCTGACATTGGATTACCGTTTACATCCATAATTGTATAGGTAAATGTTTGTGAGCCACCGTTATCTAAATTAAATAATGTTGGATTAACACTAAGAATTGGTGTTCCCGAAAGTAATCTAACAGTACTAGTCGAAATAGTGTTATAATTTTCATCCGCTGTAGATGAAGTTACCATAAAGAATCCCGGTCCATAAACTGGATCATTTGGCCATGGTTCTGTTAGAAGTTGAACAGTTGCAGTTCCCGCATCATCAGTTAAATTTGAACCGCCAATAATTCCATAGTTGGCAGTAAAGTATACTGCTGTTCCTGGTCTAACGGGGTTATTATATTTATCTCCAGCATATGCTGTAAAATTAATTGATTCACCAATAATTCCTAAATAAGGATAATTAAGCTTTTCACACGCAACATAAAAAAGATCATCTGTAGGAAAACCACCATGAATTGAAATCAAAATTGGCTTAGATCTTATAGTTCTGCCATCAATTGTTGATTGAGCAATAACCTGAACTACGCCTGCAATGGTACCTGTATTTAATGTGACCGAAGCTTTACCCAAGGCATTAGTTTTTACAGAAGCGGGATACAGATATTCACCACCGCTCGGGGTCGCTCCAAAACTAAAGTCTAAGTCAACAGCATGATCTATATCTATTAATACACCTGCAGAATCTCTAACTTCAAAAACAATTTCTGCACTCTCTAAGGCACCACTTTCTTTTACGCCAATAAATGATGCAGATTGAGAATATAAATTAATAGATGCTGCACCTCCGGATGTTCCTGTTCCGCCGGATGAACTTTCATCCTTTTCTAATTGAAATATTGGGACTTCAGTTACGGCATTTTTAATTGCAAATGTAGTAGTTGTATCTGCAATATAGCCTTGCTTAAAAGCAACAATAATCAGATCGATATCATCCGATACATCTAGAATTGTAGAAAAATTTCCATTGTCATCAGTTACTGCTCCTTTTACGGTATAACCATCAATAATCTTAATTGTTGCACCGCTTATAGGATTACCGGTTGAAGCTTCAACCACATCACCAGTTAAAGTAACAGTATAAGTGGAATCAGTTCCATCAGGACTTGTTGAACTTTCATCGTCTTTGATTTCACAGCTACTGATTAGTATTGCCAAGAGAGGTACTAGCACTAATAAAATATGTTCTTTTTTCATGTTTTTATCTTATTTATTTTAATTAAATGAATTCATTATAGTTAATAATCGGTTGTAGTTTAATTTAGTTGAGCCAAAAAATTGATTTCATTTACCTCTCTTTTGGAAGAATTATCTACTTTTTATCATTTTAAGACAAATGAAGTTTAGAAATTAAATCCCTACTCAAATATTCCAAAATCCTTATACAAGGCAGTGGATTCTTGTGATATACGTCACAAACCAAAAGGAATTGGAATGGCTAAGCAAGATTTAAATTAAATAACTATTTTTCGGATGGATTT
>CAYXXW010000594.1:0-1819 GCA_964469115.1 uncultured Melioribacteraceae bacterium | reverse complement strand
ATGATTCATTAATTTTTACTCTCCTGGGATATAATGAGAATATTAAAATTATTACACTAACAGTAATTGATACAAGCAGTGCAGGATTATAATTCCCAAAAATGTCTTTCAAAATTGAAAAGAGAAAAGGTCCTAGGGCAGATCCTGCAACAGTCCAGCCCATAGCTGCACCTGAAATTGCTCCAAGATGTTTTTTCCCAAAGATTGTTATCCATGTTATACTTAATAATATACCAAAAGCACCATTTGCCACACCAAATCCTGCAATAAGTAGAACAACAGGAAAGCCTTCCGATAAATTTATTATTGCTATAGAAGCTATAATCATTCCTGCAATTTCAAGAGCAAGGATAATTTTTAAATTAATATAATTAATTAATGAACTACCTGTAAATCGAATTATAACTGCAATAATTGAAACTGGAATAAAAATTGCAACAGCTTCAGCTCGTTCAATTCCTGCAGAAGAGAATATTGATACTACATGGAAAGTAAATGCAGTATTAAAAAGCGAAAAGAAAGCAATCGCCAAATTAAAACTCCAAAAATCTCTGGTTTTTAAAGCTTCTTTGAGTGTAATGTCATTATCTTCTTTGTCATAATTTATATTGCTGAAAGTGGATTTGCTTTCCTCTATTTTGATATTTTTGTTATCCCTATAGAATAATATGATAATTAATGTAAAGCCAATTCCCACAATAATTGAAAGAAGCTTCCAGGCTCCCTGCCATGTGTATTCATCAATAAGGGTATTTAGTATTTTTGGAGCATAGGAGAAGCCAAAAGTTGTAAAGGAGCCCATTATAGCAGCAATGAAGCCTCTTTTTTTATCGAACCATTTTAATACCATGTTCCGTGAAACCATGGCCATTATGCCCTGTCCAAAAAACCTTAGAATAAAAAATCCAAATACAAGCAGTAAAAAGCTTATTTGAGCTCTCGGTGCAGATAAAAAGTTCTCAAAAAATATTAATAATAAGTCAAGTTTTGAAAGGTAAAAGAGTATTGACCCTAAAAAGACAGCCGCAATTAATGCTGTAATTTTTGCCCCGAATTTATCATAAAATTTTCCTGCTCTTGCAAGGAGTACAGCACTTAATATAGTTCCTATCATATAACTTGTAGAGATACCGGTTCTTGAAATGGAAAGTGCTTTTATAAGATAATCGGTAAAAACAGAGACACCCATTGTTTGACCAGGGATGCTCATTAAAACACCTGTTGTACCTACAATCAGGGCAATCCATCCATAGTTGAATGGTAGTTTTTTTTGAGTTGGAAATTTTAATGATTTTAATTTAGTTATAGTCTTCAAGGAGCTGACTCTAGCATATAGAAAATAGATTTTCAAGGAAAGCGCAAATGTCTTAAGGAATAGTTTGGTTGTTTGATTTTTTGGTATTATCTTCACTTGTAAGGAGTTTGAAATGGTAAAACTATTAAAACTGATAATGATACTATTATTAGTTTCTTTACTTATAGGGTGTTTCCCTGGAGTTGGTATAGAAAATGTCAGCAACCCTTCAGGATTTTTCTCTGGTATCTGGCATGGATGGATAGCCCCGCTGTCTTTAATTATAGGAATATTTTCAGATAATATTAGAGTCTATGAAGTTAATAATACTGGATGGTGGTATGATTTTGGATTTTATATGGCTATTATAAGTGGATTTGGTGGAATTTCTTTATCAAGAAATAAAATGAAAAGAAAGCATAAGGATTAATTCTCTTTAAAAATTAATTTTTCCAAATCTGTAACCTTATCAAAATAATATGTGCAGATATCAGTCAAATCAGCTTTAATTTCTGGAATCTGATG
>CAYXXW010000593.1:0-1824 GCA_964469115.1 uncultured Melioribacteraceae bacterium | reverse complement strand
TCCTGCAAGAATTGATAGTTCACTAATGTCTACTATGAGTGGAATAGTTAGCGTTAATAAATTTGCGTTTGAAGAAATTGAAAAACCGATCGGAAAATTTCATATTGAAGAAATTGGATACTCTGCTTCCGAATCTCATTTAAGAAATTTGTGCGCATCTTGCCATCTAGGAAATGAGAAAAATGAGTTTGGACCAATAACTGAATTATCCCGTGGCGGTGGTTGTAATGCATGTCATCTAAATTATTCTGATGAAGCTAAATATGAATTGGGAATTTACGATTCTCTTAAAATTGCAAAACCGGATTCAGCATTACTTAAATTTCATCCATCACTTACTTTAAATATTACTAATGAACATTGTTTCGGGTGTCATAGTCGTTCCGGGAGAATTTCGACAAGTTATGAAGGGTGGCACGAAACAAGTTTATCTCAAGGGGATGTAGGCGATAATAAAAATTACAGGTTGTTAGAAGACGGAAGAATATTTGAAATGGTAAAACCGGATGTCCATTATGAAGCCGGGTTGATTTGCGTTGATTGCCACATCTCTTATGAAGTAATGGGAGATGGAAAATTCTACGAGCACAAAGAGGAACAAATTTTAGTAAAATGTGAAGATTGCCACTCCATTGAAAAGCAACAGACAATGACACTAGATGAGTTTGATTTTGAATCAAAAAAAATTGCTGAGATTAATGGAATTAATGATGAAAAAAGAAAATTTATAAAAGTTAAAAAATCTCAAACACCACTAATTAATACTTTTTTAGAAAATAGCAGAAAACCAAAATTAGTTGGGAAAAGAAATAATAAAATCTATGATTTAAACCCGCCGAAGTTTGTTTGTGTCGCTGCAGAATCTCATAATTTACTCTCATGTAATAGTTGCCACACAGCTTGGTCACCGCAGTGCGTTGGATGTCATACTGAGCACCAACCCGGGACTGAAGGATTTGATTTGTTAGAAAACAAAGACACAGACTCAACTTGGGTTGAATTTCATGGTGAATTTTTTGCCGAGCTTCCTACTCTAGGAGTTAGAGAAGAAAACGAAAACGGTAAAATTCATAAAGTTATTGAAACTTTTATTCCCGGAATGATAATGACGCTGGATAAGAGTAATTATAAAAATGAGACTCCCGAATTATTATTTAAGAGACTTTTTGCGCCATCAGTAGCTCACACTATTCAAAAGGAAAGTAGAAGTTGTGAATCGTGTCATAATAATTCTCTTGCACTTGGTTACGGAAGAGGAAATTTAGAATATATTATTCACAATAAAATTGGTAGGTGGATATTTGAACCGGAATTTAGAATATCAGAATTTGATAATCTGCCTGAAGATGCATGGATTGGTTTTCTTAATACTCGGTCTAAAAATATGGCAACACGAGAGAATGTACGTCCATTTAGTATTGAGGAACAGAAAAATATTTTGACGGTTGGTGCATGTCTGACTTGTCATAAATCAGATTCTGAGATTATGTTAAACTCACTAAATAATTATAAAACTCATCAAAAGAATTTGTCTTTAGAATGTATTCTTCCTACTTGGAATTAGTCATTCTCAAGAATTGTCATCTCGAACATCTTCTTGGGAATACGAGATTACTTCACTAGGGAAAACAAAATTTGCAATGACAATTCCATATCTCTTTGGAAATCTTAATCAGACAACAACTATTTAATTTCCCAAATTATAAAAAACACTGTTTATCCTTTCTAGTAAATAAGAAATCTTTTATACTATAAAATGAAATTCTAATTCAAAATGCTAATAATTGTAATTGGCAAGATTGTTGATATTTGTAGCTATTAACT
>CAYXXW010000592.1:0-1825 GCA_964469115.1 uncultured Melioribacteraceae bacterium | reverse complement strand
TAGAAATTTGAAAGTTTTGTGCTTCGAAATCACTTACATTTCATATACGTAACGTCAGACTGTCTAAAAACCCTCACCATCTTCTTATAAATGCTTATCTTTAGAACGTCAACTTAAGGTGGTAAAATGCAGTACATAAAAGGCAAAAATAGGGAACAACTTGTACTATTTCCTACGATATTAGATGATGTAATTGATGAAGATAACGAGGCAAGGTTTATTGATCTATTTGTCGAAAGTCTTGATTTAGAAAAAATGGGTTTTGAAGTTTATCATCCAGAAAATGGAAGACCAGCCTACCATCCGAAAGATCTTCTCAAGTTATATTTGTATGGTTATCTAAGTAACATACGTTCATCAAGGAAGTTAGAGAAAGCAACGAAAATAAATATAGAGGTCATATGGTTACTCAAAGGCTTATCACCTGACCATAACACTATTTCCAACTTCCGTCGAGATAACCCAAAAGCAATAAAAAAAGTATTCAGAAGCACAGTTCAAATAGCAAAGCATTTTAACTTAATAGGTGGCAAACTAATAGCTGGTGATAGTACAAAACTCCGAGCACAGAACAGTAAGAAGAATAATTTTAATAAAAAGAAAATAGATAGACATCTTGCCTATATTGAAAACAAACTTGAAGAATATAACAATCAACTCAAAGAAGCAGATAACGACCAATCATTAGAAGATAAAAAAGAAAACATAGAGAAAATAAAAGCAGAAATTGAAAAACAAAATAATAGAAAAGATAACTACCAAAAATTAGAAAAAGAGATAGAAGAAACAGGCGAGAAACAAATTTCAACATCTGACCCAGAAAGCAGACAAATGATTACTCGCAATAACATTACCGAAGTAGCCTATAGTGTTCAGACTACAGTAGATGCAGAAAATAATATCCCAATAGATTATAAAGTAACCAATACCACAGATTCCAAAGCGATGGGTAATATGTTGCAAAGAGCAAAAACTATATTAAGAACCAATGATTTTACTGCTTTATATGACAAAGGCTATCATACTGGAAGTGAATTTGAGAAAGCAAATAATCTAAAAATAGATATTCTTGTAGCCATTCCAAAAGTTGCATCCCAAGCACCAAATCCAGATTATAATGTAGAGAATTTTGAATATGATAAAGAAACCGACACATATATTTGTCCAAAAGAAAAATCTTTAACTACAACCGGAAAATTACACGAAACAGCAAAATCAAATTTCAAGAGATATACCACTAAGGAATGTTTAACTTGTTCAGTTAAAAAGGAATGTTCAAAAGCCAAATATGGAAAAGCAATACAAAGGAGTGAGTATCAAGAGTTAATAGATGATAATAAAATACGAGTAGAAAACAATAAAGAATATTATAGACAGAGGCAAGCAATAGTAGAACATCCATACGGAACAATAAAAAGGCAATGGGGATTTAGTTATATAATGACAAAGAAAACCAAACAACGAGCTGAGGCAGATGTTGGCTTAATATTTACTGCATATAATTTGCGAAGACTAATCAGTATTATCGGAACAGAGAGACTAAACGAGTACTTAGAATTCTTTGTTTTTCTTATTTATGCCTATTTGTATCAAATTATATTCAATATAAGCAAATATGAGCAATCTAAAATTTTTATGTGTTTTTTAAGATTTGCAAGTGTTAATAAAATTCAAATCGTTAGATTGGTTTAGACAAACAAATTTATTAAAAAGTATAACTAATTATGTGCTTTTTAGACGGACTGCCGTTGTTTGCAATTAAAATAAAGGATCTTAAAAATGAAAATAATTTTATTACTAATGGGATTATTTTTTTTACAAACAA
>CAYXXW010000591.1:0-1831 GCA_964469115.1 uncultured Melioribacteraceae bacterium | reverse complement strand
TTCAGTAATATCATCCAATCTACTGTTTACACACGAAACTAAATACGCTTTATCAACCTTAATATTTTTCTGTTTAATTTGACTAATACTAGTCATTGTCTTTACACTGTTTGGTCCGGAAATATGAGGCTCAATTGTAGATAAATCAATTTTAATTGTTTTAGAATAGTAAGCGTCAGAGTCAGTTTTAAGATTTAGTATTTCCGCTTTGAGTTCATCAATTCTACTTATATTCAATCTTGGGTGTATCCCGTTTCCATCTGCATCGGACGGAACACCAGCTAAACCGCGTTTTGAAATATATTCAGCTCTGTTTTTTAACCACTGAATGGTTGTCTCATCAATTGGGAAAACTCCTCCAAGAGCACCCCATTCTGTTGTCATGTTTGCGATTGTTAGTCTCTGATCTATATTTAATTCTCTAACACCATCACCGGCAAATTCAATAATGTGATTAAGAACTTCATCATTATTAAAATAACCGCAAAGCGCTATTATTACATCTTTACCGACAACTCCTTTGTTCAATTTACCTTTAAGTTCAACCTTAGCAATTGGAGGTATTTGCCACCAAGTTTTACCTGTAGCCCAAATTGCTGCTGCGTCAGTCCTTACAATTGGAGTGCCCAATACTCCAAGTCCGCCATACATATTTGAGTGACTATCTGATGCTACAACAACTGTTCCCGGCCAAGCATAACCTTCTTCACACATTATTTGGTGCCCAATTCCTCTTCCGGCGGGATAAAAATCGCAGCTCATCCTTTTACTGAATTCTTCTATCTTTCTATACTTCTCTAAGTTCTTTTCGCTTGTATCTTGAATATTATGGTCCAATGTATGAACAACTTGGCGTGGATTAGCAAATTTTGTAGCTCCAATTGATTCAAACTTTGGAATTACTGCACCTGTGTTATCGTGAGTCATTACATAAGCGGGTTTTATTGAAACAATATCTCCGCTCTGAACGATTTGGTCATCATCTAATCCGACCGCAAATTTTTGTACTATCTTTTCAACTAAATTTTGTGACATTAGATTATCCTCTAAACTCTTAAAGTTTTTAAATCTTGAAATGGTTCAAAGCTAACAAAATCAGCATGATGCACAATTATTGATTCAATTGTTCGTTTGCCTAAATCTCCTTCTTTGGAGTGATATGCAATTATATGCTGAATATCAAAAGGCAATCCAAATCTATCTGCAACTGAAACTCCACTGAATGGATGGCGCAAAAGTTTTCCGTTTCTGCTAGTTCCTAATTTTTCATCTTTAACTTCATATTCCAGGAGTTTACCAACATCAATAAGGATTGCTCCGGAAATTAGATAATCCCAATTTATTTTCATCTTAAAATTTTCTTCCATTCGTTTTGCAATATCAATTGAAAGCTGTACAGCTGTTCTTTTATGATTCATAAAAGTTATATCACAATTATCAATTAGTAAGCTAAAAGGAATCTTTTCTAAATCTTCAGGTTCGAGAGGGGAGTTCTCAATAGCGTACTCCCAACATTTATAAGTTTTTTCTTTAATATCTTCATCTTTGATTAGTTCAATTTCCGGCCAGATTTGTTTTATTTTTTCTCTCATTTATATACCCTAAAATTTCTAATAGATTCCGGCTAAAAGATTGCCTGAATGACAAGTTTATATTTATTTTCTAACTTCTAACTTCTAACTTCTAACTTCTAACTTCTAACTTCTAACTTCATTCTCTTTCTACAAGCTGAATTTCAAACAACTTTCCCCAATGTTTTCCGGTAACGAAAAGTCGATTTTCTTTGCTGTCAAAAGCGATACCATTTAATACATGATCGTTTGGATCTAGA
>CAYXXW010000590.1:0-1834 GCA_964469115.1 uncultured Melioribacteraceae bacterium | reverse complement strand
TGAGGTTATAGTAGCTGATTCCACTTCAATGAATCTTTACAAACTTGTACATGCTGCATTAAAACTAAATGAAAAAAAAACAAAAATAGTAACAGACGAATTTAATTTTCCATCAGACCATTATATTATTCAAGGAATTTTAAAACAATTATCATCTGAATATAAAATTGAGATTGTAAAAAGCAGTGATGGTATTACAATTCAGCGTGAAAGTTTAGAAGCCAAAATTGATAATGAAACTGCTTTGGTTGTTCTCTCGCATGTAGCGTTTAAAAGTTCTTTTCTTTATGATCTTGAAAACGTGACCAATATTGCGCATAAAAAGGGAGCATTAATCCTTTGGGATCTTAGTCACTCGGTGGGTGCAGTAGATATTGAATTAAACAAATCAAATGCAGATTTTGCGATTGGCTGCACATATAAATATTTAAATGGAGGGCCTGGCGCCCCAGCATTTCTATTTGTTAGAAATGATCTGCAAGAGAAAATAATCTCACCTATTTGGGGATGGTTCGGGGATGATGATCCCTTTGAATTTAGGCTTGATTATAAGTCCGCTAGAGGTATGCAAAAATTTTTAGTTGGAACACCACCAATTTTATCTTTATCTGCTATAGATTCCAGCATAGATATAATAATAGACGCCGGAATTAAAAATATTCGGAATAAAAGTATTCAGCTCTCTGAATATTTGCTCTATTTATTTTTTGAGAAGTTGCAAGATCTTGGTTTTATTTTAGGTTCACCGGAAAATTCTGGTAAAAGAGGGTCACATATTTCTATTCAGCATAATGAAGCTTACAGAATCTGCCAAGCAATGATGGATGAAAATAATGAAATTGTGGTAATTCCGGATTTTCGTGCACCAAATAATATTAGACTAGGGCTAAGTCCACTCTATAATTCTTTTCAAGAAGTATGGAAAGTAGTAGACATTTTAGTGAATATTGTCGAACAAAAATCTTACCTAAAATATAAAAAAAACATATCAGGCGTAACTTAAAACTTTGCATCGCTTAAGTACATTTTCATACTAGACTTTTAGTTATTTCATCCACATTGGCAATAAACTTTAATAATGTTAAAAAATAGCTTGACATACATACGTTCATGTATGTATATTTGCAATCAATTTTATTTGGTATTGCTATGAGACGAACAAAAGAAGATGCAGAACAAACAAGGCAGCATATTATTAGTGCTGCAATAAAAGTTATGAACGAGAAAGGAATAGGTGCTAGTCGCTTTGAAGACATAGCTATTGAGGCAAATGTTACAAGAGGTGCAATTTATCATTACTTTAAAAATAAAAACGAAATACTTTTTGCTATCCATGACCAAAACAAGAAAAAAATCCACAATGTATTTGATAAGTATGTTGAAGGTGATATTGATCCAATTATAGGTCTTAAAAAGGGTTTATTAGAAGTATTTACTCGTTTTGAGGAAGATGATGATTTTAGAATGGTAGAAGAACTATTCCTAAAAATTGAATTTACATCTTTAATAAAAGAAGATAGTGAGCTCAATCAATTGTTTGAAAAAGATAAAAACGAAACAATTTGTAAAATGCTAGAACTTGTTAAAAGGGGACAGGAATGCGGTTCTTTCCGTAAAGATATTGAGGCTGAAAATTTAGGTTATGCTCTAATATCGTTTTATTTGGGATTTACAACAATGTGGTTTATGCAATTAAGACAGTTTTCAATTAAAGATAAAGCAAGTGATTACATTGATATCTTGTTTCACGGAATTATAAAATAAATTTATATATACAATCATGAATGTAAATAAATTTAATAAATTGGAGAAATAATGGGGTGTTATCGTATTA
>CAYXXW010000589.1:0-1839 GCA_964469115.1 uncultured Melioribacteraceae bacterium | reverse complement strand
TCTCAAGCCAACCCTCAGTTAAATATCACAATTAAAATTATCCATTTTCTATTAGTTTTTTTAACAGTCTTTCTTTTTACAAAATACAAAGTCTTCCATCTGACGAAAACAATTATAATTTTCTTGTCAGCATCAATATTTTCAATAAGTGCATTACTTTTTTATAACACCGCACTTGAAAAAGCATCACTTAAAACTTCTGCATCAATAATATCAAGAGTAGATGATAACTGGTATAAAACCTTAATTACAGAAACATTGCTATCAGATTTTAGCAGAAAAGAGGCAGTTAATACATTTAGTAAAAGAACTGCAAATTTTAATGCATCAGCTTTTAAAATTTGGAGCAGCAGCAAGCTTCAAAAGGAATCAGTAAACTCATCTGTTAACTTGTTCTCACTTAAGGGTGACTTACTAGGTGGATTCGGTTCTATTTATCCAAAAATTTCATTAGATAGAATTATAGATACAAATTCTGTAATTGAGGAAATACAAATATTTGAAGAACCATTAGAGAATAATTCACAGAAACTTCTAAGAGGAATATTTCCCGTAAAAGATGATTATGCTTTCCTTGGATATTTGGACGTCTCAATTTTATCTGACTTAAATGATTTTGGTTTTAGCACACATCCGGATTTTATTTCAACTGGGAAGCTAAACGAAAAAGCAATACTAAAATTAGACAAACTTATTATAATGGATTATCGTGATAATGATTTAGAGATCGTTTATGGTAATTTAAATCCTAATCAAAGAATCAATCAAACAATTCTAAACGCTGAATTTACAGATAACCATGATGCTTGGTTAGATACTGATTTTAATGGTTATGAATACATAGTATATGTCAAAAAAACAGATTTCAATAACATCGAAAGAATAATTGCTGTTGCGCTTCGCGAAAAAGAACTTTCAATTGGTTTATTTGATTTCTTTAAAATATTCTTCTCACACGCATTAATCTTAATTGCAATAGTTCTTATTTATTTAGTAACTATTTTTAGAAAAGAAATTAAGTATCAGTACAATTTAAGAACGCAGCTTTTAACCGCATTTTTAATAATTTCTTTAATACCGCTGATTTTGACAGCTTTCTATTTTCGTAATCTTACTGAAGAAAAAAACAATGATGCGATTTATTATAAATTAGGCAAACGGGCTTTTAGTGTTGAAAATTATCTCAATGATAATATGGATAATGGTTTTGTGAGGGACTTATATAACAAAGCTACAAACGATTTGAATATTAACTTTACATTATATAAAAATAATAATGTAGAGTACAGTTCCCATGATCTACTTTACGATGTCGGATTACTACCGAAGATAATTAACCCAATTGCTTACAGTGAACTTATCCGCGGCGGTTCGCAAGAAGTGTTAGTTAAAGAAGAAGTTGATGATTTTGAGTTTAATGCATTTTATTACAAAGCAAATGTTTTTGGAGAAGAAACAATAATTAAAATTGCAGATGGATTTAACATAATTCAATTACCTTTAACTGGATCAGAAGCAGATGTATTCTTATTTGGTATTTATTCATTGGCAGTTGCGCTGATAATTATTTTCAGTGCATTTTTTGCAAATCAAATATCACTCCCTATTAGAAAAATCACATTAGCAACTAAATCAATAGCAGCAGGCGATTTAAGCTTAGAGATCAATACTAATGCGAAAGGGGAGTTAAATGAATTAGTATCCGGATTTCAATATATGGTTAGGGAATTAAAAAAGAACCAGACTCTACTTGCTGAAATAGAAAGGGAAGAAGCGTGGAAAGAGATGGCAAAACAAGTAGCCCACGAAATTAAAAATCCACTTACGCCAATGAAATTA
>CAYXXW010000588.1:0-1845 GCA_964469115.1 uncultured Melioribacteraceae bacterium | reverse complement strand
TCACTAAGCATTGATATATCCTCCTACTACAGAAATCCTTCTTATTTCCTTATATATCCATTTCCGTGCTCTTATTCCTTCTTTGTTAAGCCTAATAAAATCATCAAAAGAACATTTGGACGCTATTTGTTTCCTAATACTATTGTTTATATTATCTTTTCCTAAAGTCTGTAAAGCTTCAATTATCAAAGCTGTCTTAAATGAATGACCGGTTAACTCCTCTGCCTCCACCTGCGTCGAGTGTTTTTTGAGACTGATTATATTCATTCTTCCAACTTTTTGTTATCAGCCAACTCTTTTTCAATTGCTTTAATACTTTTCTTTGGAGTTGGTAATTCTTCTGGCATAGTTCCACCTAATTCTTGTATTGTTTTTCTAACTGTTTTTCCAACTTCATAATGGGTTTTATTAGCGTCTGCTTTGCCTTTTACATTTTCTCTTCTAAGTTTTTCATCCGTTTGTGTCGCTCTAAATAAATTAGCTGCTAATTCTGTGCTACCCATATGGTCTAAAATCTTCTGACTTTTCTTAAGGTTTTTCTTTTTATGAATATCCTTTGCTTTTAGACCACCATATAATCCCATATACCCATGATTTTGGAATATAGCATATTCAAGAGGTGTTTTCACCCCAGCTATATCTGCCGCTTCTGCTAGCGATTTATTATGGTTAATCATTTCATTGCGAATAGCAAGTCTTTTTTGGTCTTCTGAAAGTCTATTGTAATCATCAATTAATTCTTGCTGTCTCGTCTTTACAGCAAAATATGTTTGTCCCAATGCAATGACTTTTTTCCTCGAATCACCATTTTGTACAACTAGATAGCAAGCATATCTAGACAACATAAACTCTTCAATTTTTTTAGTTGCACCTTTCGGCATATCTATCGTTTTGTTGACGTCAACAAAATGATCACTTCTGATGTTTTCACTATTTTCACAAGCTACAATTGCTTTTTTTATTACTAGATTAAAATTTCGCCATTCCGAATAATCTAATACTTTCTGCAACTCTCTTGCATACCAGAATTCTTCACCATATTCATTAATATGTTTAATATCTTCAAAAATATTTTCTTGATATTCTTTAATATTAATCAACTTCTCTCTCCTTTTATTAAATCCTCAATTACATACTTTTATTTTATCATAAATGCACAAAAGGAACAAACGTTCTATCCTGTATGAAATTATCAACTCATAGCAGTAATAGCGTACTGAGGTGTTTTTACTAATATGTTAAATCGCTGCAGCAGACAATAAAAATCATTCTTACTACCTGTTTTTTCTTGCAAAGCAAGGGACTAGAAACACTTTGCAGAATGCAAATTTCAACTTCTAGGTAGCTTGCCCCTAACCGAGTCAGGGAAGGAGCTATCATATTTCTATTCTTGTAAGGCAATAGTTTATACCAATTGGACCTTCAAATATTATCATATCACATGTCCAACATTTGATTCACTTCATCAGGTGAAGGGTCACAATTCGCGTCAAGAGAATTCATTAACTATTGTTGATTGAATGAAGATTTGAACCAAGGAATCTATGAGTTCATTTTTGATTAGTATAATTACCGATTCTAAAGTTTATTGAATTGTTTTTACTATTTCATAATAAATAGAAACCTATTGAGTGTAGTAAATCTTACAAACACTAATTTTAATGTTTTTATGACAAATGATTAAAGCAGCCAGAAAATGTTATTTTCCGACTGCCCCTCTAATATTCTATTATTTAATCAATTTTACTTAAAGTAACTTCATAAAAATCTCCATTACCATTTGGACAATACAACACAAGTTTTTCACAATTATTATAGTATGAAGACTCTATAAACCCTGTTAGT
>CAYXXW010000587.1:0-1848 GCA_964469115.1 uncultured Melioribacteraceae bacterium | reverse complement strand
TTAATCCTTGATATTTTTCAACCAACTCCCACCAAAGTGAGTTTAAGTCTCTGTCCGGATTTTCAAACATTGATTTCTCGAATCTATAAATTACTTGGACCCAACGAGAAAAAATGATCTGTTCCAGTTGAAGAGTCTTATAACTTTCTTCAGCAATTCTATTTTTCTCTTCATCATTAATGTTCAACATTCCTTTCAGCCAATTGGGATTTGATGCTAAGCGCCCAAATAGCATTGCAATTGCTTCAGTAGTAAAAATGTGTGCGTGTTCTCTTAAAACCCATGGCAAATTACAACTAACATATTTATCATAAACAGCATGACCAAACTCGTGCAGCATTGTTCCCATCCATTTGTAGTTTGGTTTAATATTGCACAAAACTCTTACGTCACCTTCTCTATCAATTTGAGTGCAGTATGCATGCTGGTATTTTCCTTCTTTTTCATATAGATCACTCTCCTCAAGCATATCTTTAATTTCCAAACCAATACTTGAGTAATAATCATCTGTCAGTTTTTCAATATTTTCGCCTTCAAAATATTTGTCTAAGTCTAAATCATAAATACTTGGACCTTGCTGGAAGAACTTATCTTGGTAATGCCAAGGCATCAGCTCATTTTTTCCTAAACCATAATGCTTTGATAAATATTCATCAATTTCATTTTTAATTTCAAAAAATTTGTCTTTGGTTAATTCATCAAGTTTATCAAAAAGATTGTCTAAAAACCCCGGATCAAGCTCACTTAATGTTAAACTCATTTTATGATAATTTTTATAACCTAAATTTCTAGCTGCTTCATTTCTCAACTTAACTAATTTTATTACATCATCGCTTACCAATGTGCCTATTTGCTTGCTGGCTTTCCAGGTTGACTCCAGTTCTTTAAAATTTTTTGAACTTTCAAGTATTTTATCAATTTCATTATCCGTTAGTTTCTTACCGTTAGCCTTGGCCCGATGAGTAGAAAAGGTCTGCTCAATTTTATTGGCGAGGTTAACTGTTTTTTCCAACAACTCATCATCAATTTGGAATTCTGAATATGCATTAAATAATACTTCTAATTCTCTTTTATTAACTTCATCCTTAATTTTATTGGAATCCTTAAACTTTTTTAGTTTTGCAAAATCCTCTTTGCTAGAGAATACCTTTTTTAACTTAAGTTCAAGCTCCTCGGTTTTTGCATAATCTTCTTGCTTACCGGAAATGGTCGCATTAAAGTTTGAGAGACTTAACTTTTTACTTAGTCCAACAACTTTACTTTCAAATGATTTTATAAATTCTAAAAATTCTCTTTCCAAACCATAACCTTCTTTAAATGTAATTCCGGCCTGTCTGCCAAGTGTGTTGCGCAACTCGATTTGTACGGACTGTCTTTCCGGTTTGCGTTTTTTGCAATACCGGAATGACGAAAATTTGAATAAATATTAATGAATATTTTAATTAAATAATTCATCATCACGCATTAGTAATAGAATTGCAGATTGCGGAACAATGACCAACTTTTGTTTATCAAGTTCAATATCAATTGCTTCTTTACGCATAAAAATTGCAAAATCCCCTTCCTTTGCCTGCAGTGGAATGTATTTAGTATCTTTATTCTCTTTCCAAGGTTCGTCTTCATCGACCGAAGAGGCAATTGGATAACCAGGCCCGGCTTTAATAATATATCCGCCTTGAACTTTTTCTTTCTCTTTTACTCCAGGCGGTAAATATAGGCCGCTGTTTGTTTTTTCTAAATCTTCTTCCGGCTTTATCAAAACACGGTCACCGACAATAATTATTTTAGTAGTATCCAGCCCATTGCACAAATTTTTGTCCTGCTTGTGCTGTCCAACCAGTTTGAGAC
>CAYXXW010000586.1:0-1849 GCA_964469115.1 uncultured Melioribacteraceae bacterium | reverse complement strand
CAAAAACCAATGGTTTTTCTTTCTCTTGGAAAAAACTCAGAAAGATTGCCACGGCTAAAAGTATTCCACCTAAAACAGCTGTGCCACGCCTTGCATTTTTCTGTATTCCAAGGATATCCCTTGGAGCATCTGAATCAGCCAATACTTGCTGACGAACATTCATTCCAAGCAATTGGTAAATGATTAAAAATATTGCCAATGCTATTAAGATTAAATAACCACCTGTTCTAATTTGTTTGCTATTAATGAAATATGCTTTTCTAGCCAAAAGATCTACTTCTCTGATTTGTGTCTTTAATTGCAGATCTTCAGGGTTTTTATTAAGTCTTTCTACTAATTGATCAATGATTTCCGAATTAACTGGATCTACTTGTTTTAATTGTAAATGATTCATAATCACGAGTATACTCATGATGGCAGCAAATCCTAGTGCAACAAAAGCAAGTGATCTTAATAATTTATATTTACTTTTTCTTTCCATTTCAATAACATTGTACTGATAAAAACTAAAGCAAGTTATTTCGCATTAACATTTCCTCGTCAATTTCATCATTTTCACCAACTGGGCAAAAATCCATACATTTTCCACAACTAAGACAGGTTGCCCTATTGGGTTCATATTTATCCCTATACCTGAACCTTGAAAGGGACAACAAACTTAATCCAATCACCAAACCTATAAAAGCTCCTAAATAACCACTACCACTTTTGAAAATTTTAAGTATCGCATTTGATTCCTCATACAAATCATCTGCAGATTTTCCGCTTGACCTAAAAGACTCAATGTTCAAGCTTACTACTTCTGTTGGATTTATTTCCTCTTCCATCAATTCTTTGGCCATGCTAACTTTTGGATTTACTAAAGCAAGTTCATCACTGATTTGTCTGAAACTCCAGGTCCCGATAAAAACCAAAGCGGGAATAATAAGGGCAAGTAACAGGTAATTAGAGATCAATCCTTTTTTATTCAGTTTAATATTTTTTGGTACTGGTTTCTCAATAGCTCCATAAGGACATGAATGTTCGCATAATTTACAATCTATACAAGAGGAAGGGGTGATGGATAAATGAAATTTAGAAAAGCGGCTCACCCAGTTAAGAAGTACCCCATAAGGACATAAAAAACGGCAGTAAGGTCTTGCAATAAAAACACCGACCAATAACAAGGTTCCCCCCAATATAAACATTAAAAAACTTCCATTAAGTCTATAAATACCTATAAATGGATCATATCTGCATATCACAAAATCAGATGCAGTAGCCGCATATAAAACACCTAAACCAAGATAAATAAATGGAAGAACACCCAGTGTTTTTTGCAACCATGGTTGAATTTCTATTGGTCGTATAGCCACCAATTCTTGTATGGCTCCCAAGGGACAAACACCAGCACAAAAGGTCCTTCCAAAAAATAAAGTAAAAATCAAAGGCAATAAGAAAAAGCCAATAGCTGAAATGGGAATACTGTAACCAGGATTAAAAAGTGCCAATGCTACATTTTGAACAGAACCAACACTACAAATACATCCTTCACGGATAAACCCAAAATAAATAAGGGAAAAAACAGCCAGGTATAAAACTCCTTTTCTTGACCTCCTCTTTAAAACCAACCATGATGCAAAGCATAAACTTGCAAATAAAACAAACAAATCTACATATTCCATACTTGTTGATCTAGGCTCTGGTTTCTGAATGAGAGGTTGACTATGACCACTTTCAAATTCAGGTTTTGGAAATCTCTGAGCATTTAAAGCCAATCCTTGACTAAAAAGTATCAAGGTAAACAATATGTATTTTAAATATCTTGTCATTGTTTTATATTCATTATTGCATCTTCTCTTTTTTTTAA
>CAYXXW010000585.1:0-1853 GCA_964469115.1 uncultured Melioribacteraceae bacterium | reverse complement strand
GAGAATTGAAGATTCGGAAGAGTTGCAAGCTATAACTCCAGAAGGATTTGTTTCATTATATGATGAATGCATAAGAACAAACATTCTATTAAATAAAAAACCTGGGAATGGAGCTAAGACTTACGATCATATAATGTATAGGTCAGGCTTTACTTCAGATGAAGCTGATGAGGAACTAGGAATGGTTGTACTTGACATTATTGATGTAATGGAGGGAAGTTGGGAACTTGAAGACCCATACCCAGTTGAACCATATGATAATAATCTTTTCAAACAATTTTACTCAGATCACAATGCAACTATTATTGAAAATGTTGCTGCACTATTAACACTGGAAGAAGAAATCCCTCATTTAGGACAAACTTGTACCGCAGGCTGTGAGTATTCAGAAGAACTTTGGGCTTTATGCGTTATGTGTAATTCCCCAAATGAACCTGAAGAAGATTGTGATTTCCTCTTTTTTAACAAAATGATTGGTACCAGAGGTGCTTGTGGAGGTGGAGGTGGAATTAATTAACTTATAGTTTAACAGAATCCTTTTTACCTATTCTAATTATATTTAGGTAGGAAGGATTCTATAGAAAAATTTCAAATGATAAAGCCCCTAATTATACTTAGTTTATTGTCATTGATATTTCTATCATCTTGTGGTGAGAGAGAATCCGATGAGCTATTTCAAGAAACTTATTCACTTGAAGGATTTATACCAGCTATTGATAAGATTTATCTTCTGGGACTTGTACATATTCATGATTCATTATTGATAGTAACGACCACTCCTAAAAGTTATAAGCAAATACATTTGTTCAATAAGGAGAATTTTGAATATTTAGCTTCTGCTGGAGGTAAAGGCCGAGGCCCAGGCGAAATAAGCAATCCATTCTCAACAGTTATCGATAAAGGCAATTCGCTTATTTGGTTTATGGATCAAGGCAAAAAGAGATTTTGGAAATTTGACCTATCTGAAATCTTAAACAATCCTAAATACTTGCCTTCAGATTTTATTCCAATAAACACTAGACAGGTGATTATTAATTTCACACATTTTGAAGATAGCTTGTTTTATTATGTAAATGATGACCCTTCAATATTTGCCTCTTTTTTTAATACCCAAGGATCCCAAATTGATTCTATTCAAATAGACAATTCTATAAATCTATATACAGCTGAGGATTTGTCCTATGATACAAGGAGAACTTTGCTATATTACTTTGTGGATCACAATATTCAGAATAATCTATTTACAATTGTTTATCGGTATTCAAATTTAGTCTGCATAGTAGATGAAAGGGGGAATTTGAAATATAGTAATAAGGATATAAATCGTATTAATGAAATCCCTAACCTCAATAATATCAATAAGAATCCATTTGTTACACATGTTAGGTCAAATGAGAAGTACATTTATCTATTACACAATAGCAGCGACATTGGCTCAGAGGGATTTTGTGAAGAAATGAAAATGGATGAACTCCATATTTACAATTGGGATGCAGAACCATTAATTGAGCTAAAACTGGACCATACAGTATTTTCATTTGATATTGACTATGATAACAATAGGATTGTTACATTTTCTAAGGATCAAGGAGGTATAATATGCTACACATTGCCAGATGAAATTAAAAAATACTTTCAAAGTGAAATGTAAATTACTATTACTTGTTCTAAGCTCTTTGTTTGTTTTTACATCTTGTAAACAAAAGCAAGCTGAAGATAATATATTAGCTAAAACATTAGAGGAATGGTCTGGTAAAGAAATCTTTATGCCAGATTCACTTCTGCTTTTCACGCAAGATACTTTGTTAAACATACCTATTCTACCGAACACTAATCATAAATTAGTATCTCTA
>CAYXXW010000584.1:0-1854 GCA_964469115.1 uncultured Melioribacteraceae bacterium | reverse complement strand
ATCATATCTTTCCTCAATGCATGAGCTGACTGAACAAAATTTGTCGGAGAATAGTTTCTCTCTAAATCTTGTTCCCCTGGCCGAAGGGAAGGATTCTACGGAGAACTCTAAACATGGCTTGAGTTTCCAGGCATAATATTATTATTATTTCCCACTCATGAATAAATTTTTGATAAGTACTATTTCACGACGACTTAAAACTTTAAAAATGAATAAAAATAATACAGAAATAAGGCTTATAATCAGAAATTTGACAACAGGAGTAAATAAGATTGGCAAAATTAGAGTAATAATTACAGAAAATAATATCCATGATATCAGTTTGAATAAGTATCCATTAACTTTGTGGTACTTAATTAAATTCCAAAATAAAAAGATACTCCCTACAAAAAAACTAAACAACTTTGCTATTGCAGCACCATTATAACTTAATATTGGGATAAGCAAAAAATAAAAAGGAACAACGACCACTATTTGAATACTTGCATACCAAAGATTTAACTTTTGTAGATCATTTGCAGTAAAATAGTCGAGTAAAAAATAATTTGTAAAAATGAAGATCATTGAAAGTAATAGGTATAATAATGGTTCTGAAGCTAAAAGATAGTTATCACCAAAAATTATTGTAATAATTAAATCTGAGTTTATGTAAATGAACAAAAAAAACAAAATAGCTAAAATTGCTAAAACTTTGAGAACAGTTTCAACAATTTCGGAATTACTAATTCCTTTTTCCCTTCTTTGAATGATTATTGGAAAAATGGACATGGTAACAGCGGAAGGTATAATTATTAAAGGCATTGATAGTCTTAACGCAGCAGAATATATACCAACTTCAGTTTCGCTTTTAAGATATTTTAAAAGTATAATATCTGATTGCATCAATAGAATAGTTAAAATAACATAACCCCATATTGGCAAAGATTTTATAAAAATATATTTGAATTTTTCAAAATTGAAATTAAGTTTTAGTTTAACGTAATTTTTCAGCAAAAGAACAATAATTATTGTACCGGGCAAATTTGAAACTAAGTAAAAAAAAGAAAATGTCAATAACTTATCCTCAAAATATCCTAGGAACATTGTAAGAATTAATAATAGTATATTATCTATAAATACAATTGTGGCAGGTACAATCATCTTAAGATTAACTTTGTAAGGAACAATTAATAACTCTCTAAATGTTGTATACTTATTAGATAGAAAGATATTTATAACCAAAAAATTGATTATTAATATCTTTCTGTATTCAAATTGATAAATTTGAAAAAAGGCGTTTAGCGATAAAATTATAACTAAAATTAAAATTAATTTATATGTCAACACCGGCAGAATATATCTATCAAACTCTTTGTCTTTCGCAGATTCTCTAAAAACAATTGGATTGACGCCCAAATCAATAATTTTTGAAAGAACTCCAATACCAGCCAGTAAAAAGTTAAAATAGCCAAAATCTTCAATTCCTAGAGCCCGGGCGGCAATACCAAAGGTTATTATATTAAATAGTAGTGAAGCGAACTGACTGAACGATACAGATAGAACATTATTTCGGATTGAATTAAATAGACTACTCATTAGAAATATACGATAAGTTCAATAACGATTTGATTTGAGTATCAAACCTATTAACGACATAAATGAGTAAGAAAATGAACAATGGAGACAAAAACCAATTTGCTAATCTTGTTATCATCATTAAAAAAGAAAAGAATATTATAATCATTAGGAATACAAGCAGAACTAAATAATTAAGATTTCTTTGTTCAAAAAAATAATCCCAGCTTAAAGTTGATTGAAAACCCAATAAGAAAACTAGGAGGAAAGTGATTGGTATACCAAAGTCCGCTATTAACT
>CAYXXW010000583.1:0-1857 GCA_964469115.1 uncultured Melioribacteraceae bacterium | reverse complement strand
TGTCAACATCATTTTCAATAATAGAAGATAATTCAATAGTTTTCGAATTTATTTTTTTTTCCAGATTATTTTTCTCTTCTTCGGATACATCCAAATATTTTATAAGCTGCTTGTGCTGATCACCAATAAGTATCGATCCGTGTTGAAGTATTGTTGATCCAATTTTTCTTTGAGCACTGCCAACAAGCTTTTTACCATTGAATTTAATTTCACTTTTTGCTGTACTTGCAAAACAAATTGATCCGGAAGGCGCTTTAAGTAAATTGGAAAAATTAGGATTATTACTTTCGAGTTTTACTTGGTCTAATTTTTCATCATACTGTTTTAGGCCATAAACAATTGCATTTGAAATATCTTCATAAAGTTTCTTGCCACTTAGATGATCAGAGTTTGGCATAATTACGGAATAGGTAAGTTCTTCAGCATGAAGAATTGCTCTGCCTCCCGTTGGGCGTTTAACTATATCAATATTATTTTCTGTGGTTTTCAAACTATTGATTTCAGAAAAAGATTGATTTGCACCAAGCGAGATGCAATGGGGCTGCCATCCATAGAATCTTAAAATGGGAATGCCGGGTTTACAAAGCTTGATCAGTTTTAGATCAAACTCCATATTAAACTTACCTGTTGAAGTTTCGTAATCTATTAGTTCCCAATGCATTTGCTAAATTAATCCTCTATTGCTTTTTGCAATAAACTCTAAAACGGACTGTGCAAGTTTAACATCTGCGTAATCAGTTTTAATTCTTTCCTTTGCCTGACTAAGATTTAACCCTTGTGAATATATTAAGGCATAAACTTCTTTCAATTTATAAATATCATCGTTGCTGAAACCCCTTCTCCTCAAGCCTACTACATTTAGACCGTTGTATTTTAGTGGTTCGCCGGCAGCCAAAATAAATGGGGGAACATCGGAAGTTACTCTAAAGCCTCCTCCAATCATAGCATGTTTACCAATTTTTTCAAATTGATGAACCAAGGTACCGCCGCCAATAATAACCCAATCTTCAATTTCAACATGTCCTCCTAGCTGAACACAATTTGCTAGAATACAGTTATCCCCAACAATACAATCATGGGCAACATGAGCATAAGCCATTAAGAGACAATTTTTCCCAACAATCGAAGTTTTAAGTTCTTTTGTCCCTCTATGCAAGGTTGCAAATTCCCTAATTATTGTATTATCACCAATTTGAAATAACGATTCTTCATTATCAAATTTTAGATCTTGCGGATGATTAGCAACAGAAGCCCCTTGATAAATTTTAACGTTGTTGCCAATTCTTGCCCCATCGTAAATAACAACGTTTGGTCCAATAATACAATTAGTGCCTATTTTTACATTATCCTCAATTACAGTAAAAGCCCCGACTGAAATATTTTCTCCAATTTCAGCTTTCGGACTTACTAATGCAGATTTGTGAATGTTATTCATATTTATTCTCTATGTTTCTGTGCGATCAACTATTGCAGCTTTAAGTTCAGCTTCTGCCACTACATCTTTACCCACCATTGCTCTAGTTTTAATTACTACAAACTTGCTTCTTTGACTAACTAGTTCCGCCTCAAGGACTAATTGATCACCAGGAACAACTTGTTTTCTGAATTTGGCTTTATCAATTCCCATGAAGACAACTAGTTTCTCTGCTGGATTCTCAACAGAATTCAGCATTAAAATTCCACCAGTTTGAGCCATAGCTTCAATAATTAAAACACCCGGCATTATTGGTCTTCCCGGAAAGTGCCCAGGAAAAAAGGGTTCATTTCCGGTTACAGATTTAATTCCAATAACTTTTTTATCGAGCTCCAAATGAATAATTTTATCAACCAGAAGGAAAGGGTATCTGTGAGGAAGTA
>CAYXXW010000582.1:0-1863 GCA_964469115.1 uncultured Melioribacteraceae bacterium | reverse complement strand
TATATTTCTTTAAATAATAGCAGCGCTACATTCTTATGTACATGTAAGCGAAATTTTAGCACCTATTTAGGGGAACCTTGGAGGTTTGATGTAAAAGATGTATATCCAATTCCTGACCCTTGTATTCAGCAAGTTGAAGGAGGTAAGAGAGAAGCGTTTTTAGTAGTAGCAAGGGCGCTGAATGCTATATTTTATGAAATGTTATCTGGTGTTGGACAGATGGTGGAAGCTGTACCAAATTATATAGATGAAAGTTTATGGCCCTTAAAAGAAGAACTACAAAAAAAACATCAGCCACACTTAGCCTTGCTTTTTAGTTTCCTTGAATTATTCAAGCACTTTCAAGGTGACCTAAATACCTTGACCAAAAAACATCTTGATTTTTTCTATAAGCAAGTACTAAAAATGGTACCTAAAGAGGCAGTTTCTGACAACGCCCATGTTATTTTTGAACTTGCTAAACATCTTCCAGAATATCCATTACCTAAAGACCTTTTACTAAAAAACGGAAAGGATGTTAACAATGAAGACATTCAATTTGGTCTCGAAAATGATGTTATTATAGACAAAGCACAGATTAAGGAATTTAGATCTTTAATGCTGAATCGTACAAATGTAAATGATGAATGTTATCTAGAGGGTGTCTATATGGCTCCAATGGCCAATTCAAAAGATGGAAAGGGACTAAAATTTAAAAAAGAAGAGGCAAATAATTGGTATTCGTTAGGGAATAAGGATAGTAAATTGGCAAATGGTTTAGAAATAGCTCAGGAACCAGATCATACTGGCAAACTTTGCAATTTGACTAAAGACCCCATGGTTCCCCATCCAAATGCCCGTATCGGATTTGTACTCTCATCTCCGGTTCTACTCCTTCTGGAAGGTGAACGCAAACTAAAAATTGTATTGGAATGTGAAATAAAAGAAGCTCCATCTAGTGATGACAAGTCCTGTCCTGATTCGAAGTTTACGAATTCCGAATTATTAGATAAGTTTACATCAATTTCTGATGATGTAAGAGCTTATGTATTCACTTATGAGGCATTAGAATCGGAGCTAAATGGTTTTGGTTTTACTGATTTGGCAAAAAAATACATAGAGTCTTACTTCAATAAAACCTCAAAAAATATCCTCTATAGAACAGAGCTTATTAATTTCTTAATAGCTACAGAAAATGGGACTGGCAATATATTTCTTGAGTTTCCAGAAAGATGGAAATTATACAATAGCATTAAACTCTTTGAAGTTGCTGCAAAAAAATTCACCGCACCTCTTTTTAAATTCATGTTTAGTGGTGAAGAAGAGGGGCTTACACCAGAAGCTATGGCAATCGAAATGTATGTATTGGAAGATGTAAGTGATCCATTATTACCAAAACTCATTTTTGATTCTAGAATAAATGTTGAATCAGATTTTCCGCCCATTGTTTTTTATAACGAAGAAGTATTAAAAGAAAAAATTCAGTTAAAGCATCCTTTTCCTTTGGTAAAAATAGTATTGGATGACATCAAATTAAATTGTGGACGTTCAGAATTAGAAAAAAGCCCTTGTTGTCTTAAAAAAACACCCCTAGCGGAAGATTTAATGGTTTCTCTTTATCATTATCTCAAAAGACTAGAATTGGTGAATGCTACAATCAATGTTGAAGTATGTGGGGTTAAAAACCTCATTGTTCAGAATGATGAAAATTTGCAAGATGTTAATAAGCCCATTATCCCATTCGGACCGAGACCTAAAGTAGGTGAAAAATGGAAGGTCGATAAAGGATCAAATTTCTACATTGGGAGTAAAGAAATTTTTTGTAAAAATTGGAGCAAATTTTGGATAAATACTGTATGGAAAGATAAGCAGAGTGATTTAAAA
>CAYXXW010000581.1:0-1863 GCA_964469115.1 uncultured Melioribacteraceae bacterium | reverse complement strand
CTTCTGGCTCATTTGCATCATAAAGATGAAACCAATATTAAATTGCTATCGCAAACTATATTAAAACTTGCGCATGAAAAGGAATTCTTTATTCGTAAAGCAATCGGTTGGGTATTACGTCAATACAGTTACACAGATTCATATTGGGTATCACAATTTGTTGATAAATATGAAGATAAGCTGTCAGGATTGAGCAAACGTGAAGCTTTGAAAGCAATAAATCGAAATAAATAGACATTAACGCAATATTAATAATTATGATATGCTAAACTATTTAATCTTTGGAATGTCTTTTGCGTTTGCTGCAGCTGTTCAGCCAGGTCCGCTTCAGACTTATATAATATCTCAAGTCTTAAAAAAAGGTTGGAAAGCATCTATCCCTTTAGCCTTTTCTCCTATAATTAGTGATATACCAATTTCCATTTTAACTCTATATTTATTAAGCAATGTCCCTGATATTTTTATTAATGGTTTGAGAATAATTGGCGGGCTATTTCTATTTTTTCTTGCATATAAAGCTTATATTTCTTGGAAAACTTATATTGAGACTGAAAACAATTTAAATAAGAATAGTAAGCTAACATTTTTTAATGCAGTTTTAGTAAATTTATTAAATCCAGGTCCGTATATTGGATGGAGTTTAATTTTAGGACCATTAGTGCTAGAAGCGTGGAGCTTAGCACCTAAAATTGGAATAGCGCTAATATTGTGTTTTTATTTGACTATGATTATTACTTTGATTGGTATAATTATACTTTTTGGATTTGCAAGAGAACTTGGACCAAAAGTTAGTAAATCAATTATAGGGATATCTTCGTTAGGTCTATTCGCGTTTGGTATTTATCAATTATATAAAGGTGTGATTTTCTTTATATAATTCTAAATTAACATTAATTTAGAATACATTATTAGTTACAAAGGAGAAACATTTTGGATTTATTAACAATTATAATTGCTCTTCTTGCACTTGCAGTAATTTTTTATCTTATTTTAAAATTATTATATAAAAATAAGCCAAAATCTTTAATTACTCACAAAGGTGTAGTGGATCGCATACGCGAAATTGGTGAACTTGTTGCACTTACGGCATTTTATAAGGATATTGCTACTAAAAAAAGTACAAATAAAATTTGGAACTTACTTGGCGGTAAAAAGATGGCTGTAATCAGCGAATTTGATCTAGAGTACCGCTATGATCTGCATAAAGCTGATATCAAGGAAAGTAATGATAAAGTGAAGATTACGATGCCTATTTGCTCAACAAAAGTCAGTACAGGCGAAATTGAAATTTACGATGAACAATCCCCAAATTTATTTGGTATTCCAATTCCTCTTACAAATTTTAGTATTGAAGATAGAAACACACTAATTGCTGGTGCACGAGAAAGTGCTACTGATACAGCGAGGAAAAAAACCGATGAATTATTGCCCAAAATTGAGAAATCCGCTCGTGATACGCTCACAACCTTATTAGAAGCGAGCGGTGTTGAGAATGTTGAAATTGAATTTACTCGTTCTTCAAAATTTGAGCAGGAATTGAAGTCATCGATGAAATCGCTTGGGGAAAAGTAGTATCACAATATTGAGATTATGGCTCGAGTTTTAATAGAAGAACAAACATTAGTAAGTATAAATTATTCGGAACTTCCTTTAAATAAAGGTGATTATGAATACTGTTCTTTTACCAATTGCAATTTTTCAAACTCAAATTTATCAGCAATTAAATTTATTGAATGTAAGTTTACTAATTGCAATCTTAGCAACATAATTTTAGATCATACTTCCTTTCAAAATGTCAAATTTAGCGGTTGTAAAATGCTAGGATTATTATTCAATGATTGTAATGATTTTGGACTATCATTC
>CAYXXW010000580.1:0-1863 GCA_964469115.1 uncultured Melioribacteraceae bacterium | reverse complement strand
AAATACTTTCGGGCAAAGATGTAAGTGAGGCAGTTTATGAGAACTTGCAACCACGCATATCAAAATTAAAGCAAAAAGGAATAACTCCTGGATTAGCTGTAATTCTTGTTGGTAACAATCCCGCTTCGCAAGTATACGTACGTAGTAAGGGACGTAAATTCAATAAATTAGACCTTTTCTCAGAAACTATTGTACTCCCTGCAGATATCGATGAAAGCAGTCTAATCTCCAAAATCCGCGAATTAAATAATGATGATAGATTTCACGGAATATTAGTTCAATCACCTTTGCCTAAGCATCTTGATTATAATAAAATACTGCTAGAAGTTAATCCTCAAAAAGATGTGGATGGATTTCATCCATATAATGTTGGGAAATTAGCGTTAGGAGAACCGCAATTTATTCCCTGCACACCTAAGGGCGTTATGCGTATTTATGAGCATTATAATATTGAATTAAAAGGTAAATATGTTGTTGTAGTTGGAAGGAGCAATATTGTCGGCAGACCACTATCAATATTAACAAGTTTAAAAAATAAATATGCTAATGCTACAACTACAATCTGCCATTCCGGAACTCCTGATATTCCCAAAATTGCCCGACAAGCTGATATACTAATTGCTGCAATTGGCGTACCTGAAATGATTGATAACACTTATGTTAAAGAAGGAGCAGTTGTGATCGACGTAGGAATCAATAGGGTAGATGACGATTCCGAAAAAGGGTATAAACTTGTGGGCGACGTTAATTTTGCGAGCATAAATGGAATTGCATCGGCCATTACACCCGTACCGGGCGGAGTTGGAATGATGACAATAGCTATGCTCGTTGAGAATACAATTGAGGCAGCAGAACAAGTTCTTTAACAACATAATTCTCTTCGATGGTCTTTGCGACCTTTGCAACGGCTCTGTTAATTTTACTAAATGACGATTAAAAACGAAAATAATTTATATTTAACATTTTTTTTTATATCAGCAATATTGGGATTTATATTTGATATTGGAGTTAGAGATTGGTTGTTGCAAAATAACATAAATGATTTTGGTATTGTTGGAACTTTGCCAAGTTTCTTCATCACTTTCGGTAGCTGTTTTTTGGTTGTACGAAAATCAAAAGTGAAACATGCTCGAGTTATGATAGCGATTTCAACAATAGTTATCATTGATGAAATCAGTCAAATTTGGAGAAATAATAAGACCTTTGACTACCTAGATTTAATAGCAATAATTATTGGATTTTCATTAGCTCTTACCATTGTGAAACTATTAAATGCTAAGCAAATATAGAATTCTCCTCTTTGATGGTCTCTGCAATCTCTGCAACAGTTCGGTAAATTTTATTTTAAAACGTGATAAACACGCAAAGTTCAAGTTTGCCTCTTTGCAATCCGAAATTGGTAAAGAACTTTGTAAGCAGTATAATATTGACACCAATATTGTTGATTCAATAATATTGATTAAGAATGATAAAGTATCCATCAAAAGTTCAGCAGTATTAGAGATTTTGAAAGATATGCCGATAGGGTGGAGGCTCTTACTGATTGGAATAATTTTACCGAAGTTTATACGAGATTGGTTATATGATGTAATTGCTAAGTACAGATACCGCATATTTGGTAAAAAAGATGAATGTCCAATTCCACCAAAAGATGTTCAAGATAGATTTCTTGGATAGCTTAAAAAGACTTAATTTCAATCCAATTTTTAACATAAAAAGAGGTGCTATTATGAGAAAACTCACAACATTATTAACAATTATTTTATTAGGAATATTCATAATGCAATGTAGTAAAAAACCAATAGAAGCGCCCATTGCGGAGAAAAAACCGCACGAAATGACTATTCATGATGATACTCGAGT
>CAYXXW010000579.1:0-1866 GCA_964469115.1 uncultured Melioribacteraceae bacterium | reverse complement strand
AAATTCTGATGTGCATTTTATAAGTCTTCTGTTCAAGTTTTTCAAAGAACTTATCTATGCCAATGAATTTATCAAATCCACGAATAATTTTAGTTTTTTGTACTTCAGTCAAATCTTTGTAAGGAACATCTATAGGAATTTTGTTTTCCTTAGCGAGTCTAATTAAATCGCGTAAGTATCTGCTATACTTTTGCGTACGCCAAGGTGCAATTGCTCCATCTAAAATAGAGAGATTATCATTCGGAATAACTCTTTCTATATCATATCCAATCGTTTTACCAAATCCTTGGCAAACAGGACAAGCACCAAACGGATTATTAAACGAAAAGAATCTTGGCTCGGGTTCGTTATACTGTATTCCACAGCATTCATAAGAATTATTAAACTGGTCAATGGTGTTCGTTTCCGGATTGATAATTACAAGTTTACCTTCACCTTCTTTAAATGTAGTTTCGAATGAATCGGCTAACGATTCTCTTACTCTCCCCTTTTTAATTTTGAATCTATCAACAACAACATAAAGATCATTTTTACTTCTTGGAAGTTTCTCTGATGTATCTAAATCAATAATTTCTTTCTTGTAAAAAACTCGGTGGAAACCTTTCTTTTTGAGAAGTGCAATCTCCTCTGCAACGTTTCTGCCTTCATGCTTATGAATAGGGAAACCAAGGTATAACTTCTCGCCATCCTCTTTTTCTTCCAGCCAATTTGAAATTGTTTTAACTGAATCTTTCTTTACAACATTTCCGCAATCGAAACAATAAGTAATACCAATTCTTGCAAATAACAATCTTAAATAATCATAAAGTTCGGTTGAGGTCCCTACAGTTGACCTTGGATTTCTGGCTCCTCTTTTTTGTTCAATTGCAACTGCAGGAGAAATTCCATAAATAAAATCAACATCGGGCTTATTCATTCTCTCTAAAAACTGACGGGCATAAGAAGAAAGACTTTCTACAAATCGTCTTTGTCCTTCAGCATAAATAGTATCGAAAACCAGAGAAGATTTACCGCTTCCGCTTACTCCGGTAAAAACAACAAGTTTGTTTTTAGGTATTTCGAGATCAATATTTTTTAGATTATGCTCCCGAGCACCCTTGATTATTATTTTATTTTTTGGGTTTGTACTCATTAAATAGTTGACGATCTAGAAAAATGTAATTAGGAAAGATAATAATTTTTGTGTGGAAATGGTTAGGTAATAAATATAAAAAATATAGATGCTTTTGTGAAAAAGCCCAACTTCTTTAACTCATTACAACTTTTGAGAAGTTGGGCTTTTAGTAAATTGGGAATAACTAATTATCGTTCTGCGATAACTTTTTCTCTAATTCTTCTAATCTTTGAATTTTTACTTCGAGTTCTTTTTTGCTTTGTTCAATACTTTCCAACTGAGCATCCAGTTTATTCTCATATTCCGTCTGCGACCAATAGCCACGGTCTTCAAAATAGCTTTTAAACAGCCAGTTGTGTTTTAAGGCTTCCATATTTTCTGAAAATGCATCCGCGCCGAGTTTTGCTGAATAGGTTGTCCCAGTTAAATTACTAACTATTGTTTTAATAGAATCATATACACTTTCATCGGCAATTAAAGCACCAAGGGCACCTTCGCCGGCTTCAATTCTGGCAATTAAATTCCTTAAATCAATTGCTGCACTATCTACACTTGTCACAATATCTTCTACGCTTGTACCAAGTCCAATAATAAAACTACTCATTTTTTCTAAACGCTCGACCATAATATTTAATGATGTATCTGCTGATTGCACAATAGTTACGGTTTCATTGTACAAAGCATCATCATAAACCAGTTTGCCAATTGTTCCTTCACCCGCATTAATAGTGGTAAGTATTTCAGAAAATTCT
>CAYXXW010000578.1:0-1866 GCA_964469115.1 uncultured Melioribacteraceae bacterium | reverse complement strand
TGTATTTCTGGAAATATTCCAAATATAAGAATGAATAAATTGAGGTGATCCCTGTTCACTAATATCATAGAATAATAATTCATTCCAAGCTCTATCTTCAATTATCAAAATATCATCTTTGACAAGTGGTTTTGAAATGAACCTGGAGTCTGGTTTATTGGTAATTGTTTCCAGAAATACAGGATTCTCGGGATCAGAAATATCTACAACCTGCACTCCGTCATAACTACTGGCAAGATACAAAATATTTCCTTTCCTCTCTAATGCATAAACGTAACTTGGACCATTAGTAAGATAAGATATTAGGATAGGATTGGACGGGGTAGAAATATCAATTATCGCCAAACCGCCATAATAATCTGCTGCATAAACATAGTCATTTGTAACTACAAGATCATAGATTCTTCCTGGAGTTTCACATTCACCCACAAAATAAGGATCATCATAATCAGACACATTTATAATAGTTAAATATCCTGGATAGCTTCCAATAAATATATGCTCGTTTTTATATTGTAAAATATTTGCGGAATGTTCAATTTCAATACTGCAGATATATCCAGGATAGAGAGGATCATTTATACTTAGAATGTAAAGGTCACCAGCTACTGTAGCATATCCAAAATTATTGTGCGTAATAAAATTGATAGAGTTATAATGTAGATTATAACTATTTGCTAAATAAGGATCTTGCGGATTGCCAATATCAAAGATTCGTAAATATGATCCACCTTCTGTAGAATAGGCATAATTATCATTTATAGATAATGATAGTACGTTGCAATCTACATTAGTTGCACCGACCAGATCGGGATTGAAAGGTTCACTTAGATCATATATTTCAAAACCTGTATATCGATCGTTAACGAAAGCAATGTTATCTCTAACAACGATTTCAGATAGTGCTATTGGTGAATTTAATGCTCCGATAAAATCTATTTGGGGCAAATTACTGATATCTAATATTTTTACACCGTTACCCCCGCACAACAAATGGGCAATATCACCTTCTAATTTTATTCTACTGTTGTAGATTGTGTCATACGATGTAAGTAGTTCAAAATTAGTCGGATCGGAAATATCATAGATCAAGATCTCACGCGATGATAAAATTATTAGATATGTATCTACCAATTTCATATCTCGTAATGATGATATATCATGAAACCAGTTTACTTCTACCGGTTCAGTTGGATCACTAACATCATAAACTTGGACATTCCCCATATCGTTTCCTACAAATGCAAATCCATTTCGATATGCAATCTCCCCGGTATACAAAGATGTATAACCGCCTATCAAAATAGGATTTTGAAGATCACTTGTATCTACGATCTGAAGTCCTGACCTTCCAGCAGCAATATAAACCAGATCACCATCAACGGTTAAAGCTAGAATACTTGTTGTCTCAGGACAGCTACCAATATATTGCGGATCAAGAGGATTGGAAACATCCAGAATTAGCAAACCCATAGAATAATTGGCTATGTATGCAATATCACCTACAATCTCAATTTGCTTAACCATTGCACCTGTATGATAATATCCGACAATTATCGGATCAACAGGATTGCTGATATCGATTATCTGCAAACCTAATGTGTCTCCTACTAACAGAATATCATCAATAATATTCATTTCACCAGAGCCTATGTCAATATCGGGATGAGCAATTTTGTGGTATGTAGCTTCTAATGATATGTATGATAAAAGCAATAGTGTAATGAAAACAAAAATTCTTCCTTTTTCCATTCTATACTCCTAAGTTGCTGCTAACGCCGGGCGTGCCACGTCATCTTGCCATGAGCATTGGATTTGCTTTTTCAAATCCTGATGCGATTAGCAAGATGATAAAAGACGAGTAAA
>CAYXXW010000577.1:0-1868 GCA_964469115.1 uncultured Melioribacteraceae bacterium | reverse complement strand
CGAATAATGGTTTAGGTAATCCAGACGTTACTATTAATGGTGCTCTGGTTGGTGCCGGTGTTGGTTACACCTATACACCTCCACCTATACCACCAGCACGCGGTGGCACAATGCAGTTTGTATTCACTACGCCGTTAAATCCGGGGCAGTGTGTTGATATCGATTACGACGTTGGTTTTTATAATGACTTCTCGGTCAACATGGCTTGGCAAAATAGTGTAACCGTTGATGAATACTGGTCCTTACCACCACCAGCAGCTGCGCAGCAATATAATGTAGTAGGCCCAGTCTTTTTTGATATGAATAATAATGACTCTGTCGACGGACCATTAAAAGTTTTGCAGTCACCTGCAGGTGCCGAGGCAACGATTGGTGAAGAAGTTGTTTATCGTATTACTGTGCCGGGCGATCCAACCACAGGCGCATTACATAATGTGGTTATCAGCGATACGCTGGACAGCAGTTTGGTATATCTTGGGTTCACTAGTGTTAATGGTTTTGCAATAACTGACAGCACGCCGGTACTCGGCACTGCAGTAAGTTTACAAACGGATTTAATTCCAGCGGGTGAGCAAGCGATTATTGAAGTTCGCGCACGTGTTGATAATAATGTTAATGCTAATGCCGGCGATAATTTTAACAACACTGCGTCATACACCTATGCAGCGTTGGCTGGTGGTGCATCAATAACTCCCTCAGACCCTCTCTCGCCTTTTACTGGTATTACAGCCACTCCGTTGACTATCATAGAGCCTGATTTGAGTGTTGCTGTTGTTGCTACCAATACTTCAAATCCTGGCGTACGACCTGTTGCCGGTGACATTATTGAAATGGTTGCTACCATTACTGCAAATGGCGGCGGTGTTGCAGACGCGTTTGCAGACGCGTTTGATTTAACTTATACAGACACCTACAGCTTGAGTGTTGGCTTCAACGCACTCGGTCCAGTTGTAGTAACTGGCGCTGGTAATACGATTGCTGCGCCAGTCATCACCGGTGATGGTTTAATCGACCCTGTATCGATTAGTTGGAGTCTTGCGCCGGGTACAGATATTGATATTGCTGAAGGGACAGTCATCACGCTCAGTTATCAATTGGTTGTACTAGATAACTTCTTAAATAATCAGGCATTGAGTAGTGATGTAAGTATTCAGTGGACAAGTATTGATGGCGTTGATGTGAACCAACGTGATGGTACTTTGATTCCGTTACTTAATGATTATCGAAATTCTCCAGGTGCGGGCGCGGGTGGCGATTTTACTGGCGCTGGTGATGGTAATAGCGTTACTAAAACGAGATTAAGCGATACCTTTGGCGCTGCTGATGCCGATGTACGTATTGGCGATATTGTTGAGTATGAATTGCGTCAAACAGTGCAGCGCGGTACAAGTCCAGCTGTTGTTATCGTTGATACCATTCCTCAAGGTTTAGCCTTTGAAGCAATTGTCAGTATTAACGGTGATACCACAGCTGATTATGATTCACCTGTTGCAGGTGTTGGTTCTAACTTTATTTATAACACCATTACCTCAGCGTCTATAGTTACTGGTGGTAATCCTGTTCTTGCACCGTCAACGGTGACTTTCAATATTGGCAACGTGGTTAACCAAGGCCTTGGTGACGCAACAACTGATGACCTTGTGATTGTGTATCTTGCGCGCGTCCTCAATCTTGTTCATCCACAAGTGAATACTATTCCGTTGCAGAATAATGTTGTCTTCAGCTATGACACGGCAACTGTTGTTCCAGCAACGCAGATCGATGATGAAACAATTAATGTTCTTCAGCCAGCACTTTCGGTTACTAAGCTAGCGGCTGCTGCAGGCGGCGATGCAATAATTGATGCTGATGAAATTATCACCTATACC
>CAYXXW010000576.1:0-1868 GCA_964469115.1 uncultured Melioribacteraceae bacterium | reverse complement strand
CTATTTTTGAGCGTATTTAAATTCGTTTTCTGATATATCAATGGATCACCTATGGGCAATTCCCTGTTTGGATTTGCTTCACACAGTTTTTCAAACAATTCATAGTGAAAAGTACCTGCTTTTATTTCAATGTAAAAGTTGTATAATTGATAGATACTCAGGTTATTCGGAAGGTGAATTGTGAATGTTGTATAATATTGCTCCATATGATCATCACAAAAATAACTGCATTGCTGATAGCTGGGTATTAAGTAGAGATAACCTTTGCGCAGCTTGATTTTCTCATCCAACAGATGGATGTAAGCACCACCTTCTGTGATTAGATACATTCTTGTGAACGGACTTATGATATTCTTATAATTCCACTCCTTGCCAAGTCGGCAATGTTCAACTGAAGATAAATTGAATGACATTTCTTTTAAAAGTCTATAGTTATCCATTATTGAATGTATATGATAATACAACTGTATGCAAAAATCATAGTTTTTAAATATACTGAAATATCGGTTTTGTTAAATGATTGACGGGGTCTGAACTACTCGAAATTAGTATTGGTATCTAACTTTACAATGAGAATTTAAATAGAATAGGCTATGTCGTCTTTCAAGAAAACAACCTTAGGATTTGAAGCTCGTAAAGAATCAACCTTACGAAAAGTAAAACGCTTGCAGCAAGCCGCGAATAACGAAGAACCTGACCGAATTCCGGTTGGCGAATTCTACTGGAGTAGTTTTATTAATCGATGGCAATCGGAATTGAAACTTTCTGCTGATTCTGATCCTTATTATTACTATGATTTAGACTGGATTGTGGTAAATCCCAATATGGATCCGCATATTAAAACCTTCAAAACTATTTTCGAAAACCAGGATGAAGTTCATGTTGAAACCGGTTATGAGGTTATAATGAGAAAACGGATGGACCTTCCCATGCCTGAGATGATGAAATGGAATGTTGATACGATTGAGAAATTATTGGATTTTAAATTCGATGACCCCTTTGATAGGCGGCGCTATTTTTCTGCTGGCGACAATCATATATGTGGAGTTGGAGATTCATTTGAAAGAAACACTCCGGCCTGGATTGAAACTGTAAAAAAGTTTTATCCTGACTTTGCAGTATTTGGAGGAGTTGGGGAAATAAATGAATGTTTGACCCGCTTAATTGGTCAGGAAAATGGCATGTATTGGATGCTGATGCATTACGATCAATTTCCCGAGGCCTTAGCAAGAATAGGGCAGTTCTATTTTGATATATGCAAGGCTCAGGTTGAAGCCGCAGATGGCCTTCTTGATGGCATGGTAATATGGGGAGACGTAGCTTTTAAAAATGGATTGTTTTTTGATCCTGATTATTGGCGTGAGCATTTTAAGCCTTGGGTGAAAAAAATGGTTGATTACTGTCATGAAAAAGGTCTGATGGTCATCTATCATGGCTGCGGCAATGTAAATGCCATTTTTGAAGATTTTATTGAAATAGGCATTGACTTTTATAACCCACTTGAAGTAAAAGCCGGCATGGATGTAACTCAGCTGCGTCAAAAATATGGGCACTCCATTGGTTTTTGTGGGAATAATAATATCCAACTATGGGAATCAGGGGATAAAGAACGAATTAAGGATGAGGTTTTCACAAAACTGCAAGCCGCCGTAGGTGGTGGTTTTATTTTTCAATCTGATCATTCCGTATCGAGTCAGGTGTCAGGAAAAACATATGACTATATTATTAACCTGGTTCGAGAGTATGGTAAGTATCCATTACGTTTAGAATAAAAAATAAAACATAGACGATATGATCACATTAAAGAAAACATTCTTAATCATTAGCTTATTGGCTTTCGCTCAGTTTACTAGGGCTCAAAAGAAATT
>CAYXXW010000575.1:0-1877 GCA_964469115.1 uncultured Melioribacteraceae bacterium | reverse complement strand
TACCAACTGAGCTAAGGGTGCGGTGTAAAAATACGGAAATTTCTGCGTTTGCAAAAATATTTTTAGACTATTAACCCTTTTTCTTTCAATGGTTGTGTATGGAGTTTGTATGGAGTGGAAATAAATCAATACAAGACCGACTTTGTTAGTTAATAATTAATTAGAAATACATTATTCAAAATAATCGCTTTTTAATTAAAAGCAATTCAACTATGGTAATGTTTTAAGAATGTGATGATTACTTTAGGTCTTATTCATAAGGCTGGTTATCTAAATACTTCTTGCAGTTTTTTCAAAATATCAGGTAAAATAATTAATAACCATACGGTTGCCATACCACCAAAAAAGAATAATTCAGGTAGTTGTTGTAATGATATTTTAAATATTTCTGGAATTTTTTCTTTACGAAATCTTTGAAAATTAGTTTTTCCTTTAAGAGGCCATGGTTTTTTCGAAGACCAAATTGTTTCGGCCAATTTTTCTAATTCATCGTATGATAATTTATATAATTCACTAATATTTTTTTCAATTTCATAATTCTTGCTAGTATCTATTGATCTATTAATTGTAAATATTGCATAGGAATTAAGAAACCAAAACCAACAAACAGGAATAAATGGCAAAATATAATATAAAACACCTAAAGAACATTTTTTTTCTAGACAAAATCCAACTGTTAAAATAAATAAAGATATTGACCATGATTTAAGTCTTGTGGTATAATCTCTCTCATTTATACTTCTAGTTAGTGATCTGTTCAGTAATTCAAGTAAACAAATTCTAATATGTTCCCGCAATTCTTTAGTTCTATTATCATCACTTATTTTATTCATGAGCATTGTCCCATTTGAGATTGACATTTAAAAGTTTTGTACGTGTGATGCAAAGATTATTTCCAAATTCCCATAAAAGTTTTCTTACATTTTAATGCAATTCAATAATGGCCTAAAGATTTTTTCGCAAAAGCAGTTTTATAAAAATTTATTGATCTATATATGATTTGTAGATTTTTGAATGGTAGTAATGAGATGCAACATTTTAATTTTATCAAGCGGTCCTTTGCATTATTCAGCAAGTGCAACGACTAACTTTTATTTATCGCAAAATGTTCACATTCAATATTACACAAAACTCTTAAATAAAACAGTTACTACTTCTCACTCATCAAGAACGGCTGTCAGGTTGATTTGTTGGTTAGCTGTAATTTTTAATTTTCTGGTATTACAAAATGACCACCAAATAATTGTAAAATTAGCTTTGCTCCCTTTCTTGCTGTTCTATCAAAATAAAGCACCCTAAAATCTTTTTTTTCGAGATTAACATTAAATTTTTTCTCCATATATGGAATGAATGTTTTCTCAATAGTTTTCCAATATTCATTTACTGTTTCACGAGCTCCTTCAACTGTATTTCTTGCGCCAAATATTTTCAAATCAATAGTATTTGGTTTTGACTCAAATGTGCAAATAATAGGTGCGTCAAGATCTTTATTAATTTTCAAAAAATTATTTAATAGAAGTGCACTATAATCACCAATTCTTAATTGGAAGTTTGAATTTAAGTTTTGTTCAGTTTGATTTTGTTGTGCGATTGAAAGATTCGTAAATAAAACTATTGTAAAGAATACATGTTTGATCATAATATTTCTCCTTTTATTTTTACAGCTAGCATATGCTTTAATAGAAATATCCTCTTGCGGATTTTTTAAAATATTTTTTTAGTTTAAGATTTGCATAAAGATATTTTCGCAAAAAGAACTTTTATAATTTGTTGACTTATCTATATGATTAATAAAATTTCGAAAGGTAGTATTAGAAGACAACATAGTAACCTAAATAAATTAAAATGTTACAATCAATTTAAATGGATTAGCTACT
>CAYXXW010000574.1:0-1879 GCA_964469115.1 uncultured Melioribacteraceae bacterium | reverse complement strand
TACTAAAGCTGCTTTAGCTATTGGTCCAGAAGGGGGCTGGAATGATTTTGAACTTAACTTTATGGAAGAAAGAGGATTTACTAAATATAAACTTAGCCAAAGTATCTTAAGAGTTGAAAATGCAGTTACTGCTGCTCTCTCACAAATTGAGTTACTTACCCATCAATAATTTTTACCTTAATTGACTTTTCTCCAATTACATAATTATATCTGTTATTAAAATATTTTAAAAATTTAGGAAACTTTTCTTGATATATTAGTTTCCATACATTATATTGGAAACTGAAAATACAAATATGGTTTCTGCAGTTTATGAAAGAGAAAGAAAAAATAGCAAATTACTCTAAAGAATTATTCTTTAAGTCCGGTTTTTATAAAATCACCATGGATGAGATTGCTTGTGGGCTAAGAATAAGTAAGAAGACTATCTACAAATACTTCCCATCAAAAAAATACTTGTTAGAGTTTGTGCTTAAATCTTTTATGAAAGGTACAAAAAGCAGAATTCTTAAAAATATTAGCGAACAAGAAAACGCAATAATGAAGATAAAAGCCCTGACAGAAATAATTGCTGAACTTTCATTAAAATTAAATCAAAAAATGCTTTATGATCTTCAAAAACATATGCCTGAATTATGGGAAGAAGTTGAAAATTTCAGAGGTGAACTAATAAGAAATATTTGGGAAGATATTATAAACCAAGGGAAAGAAGAGGGTTTTATAATTGATAAACCAAATGATATTATTATTACTGTTATAATTTCAGCAATTAGAAGCATAATAAATCCTACTTTTCTACTCCATCATAATTATTCAATGAACGAAGCGTTTAAAATTACATTTGATATGCTGATACAAGGATTGCTCACCACGGAAGGAATAAAAGTTTATAATAAAATTCAGAAGGAAAATAAAAAATGAAGAATTTGAAAATTGTAATTCTATTAGTGTTTTTATTATTAATTACAAGCTGCGGGAACGGTGAAAATGATAATACAATTATTGCAACTGGAAATATTGAAGCAACTTTTGTAACTCTAAGTTCTAAAGTTGCCGGTGAAATTATAGAAATTAATTTTCCGGAAGGCGCACTTGTAAACGCTGGCGATACAATCTTAAGAATTGATGACGAAACTGCAAAACTCCAACTTATGCAAGTAACAGCATCAATGCAAATTGCTGAAGCTCAGTATAGCTTGTTAAAAGCTGGTTCAAGAAAAGAAGATATTGCACAAGCTCAATCAATGTTTTATCAAGCAGAAATTAGTTTAGCTCAGGCAGAAAAAGATAAAGACAGGATGCAAAATCTTTTAGCAACAAACTCAATTACTAAAAAACAATTTGAAGATGTTAATACAAAATACGAAATAGTAAAATCTCAATATAACGCTGCAAAAGAAAACTTAGCCAAAATCAAAAATATTGCACGACCCGAAGATTTAAGAAAAGCTGAGGCTGCTCTAAATCAAACCATAGCTAATGAAAAATTAATTCAGAAAAGTATAAATGATTGTTATGTGAAATCGCCAATTAGCGGTTTTGTAGTGGAACTTTTCTATGAAAAAGGAGAAACCGTGTCGCCGATGTCGTCCTTATTAAAAGTTGCAGATTTAAGTAAAGTTAAATTAGATCTTTTTATAAATGAAGTAGAGTTGCCTAAAGTCCAATTAAATCAACATGTAAGCATAACTATTGATGCTTTTGATAACAAATCTTTTGATGGAAAAGTAGTCTATATTTCGCCCGAATCTGAGTTTACACCAAAAAATATTCAAACTCCTGATGAACGAACAAAACTTGTGTATAAAGTAAAAGTTGAAATAGATAACCCTGAATTTTTATTAAAGAGCGGAATGCCGGCGGATGCAGAGATAAAATT
>CAYXXW010000573.1:0-1881 GCA_964469115.1 uncultured Melioribacteraceae bacterium | reverse complement strand
CCTAATTCCCAGCTTGATCCTGCTCCTGTTCTTCCTGGCCAGCACGCCTTACCTGGTCTTAAATTCAAACCGGCCCCTCTTTCCTCTCTGGGCGGACGATTCTGTCTTTTATGATTCTGCCTGGGAGCGAAAACTTTATGATAATCTGGACCAGAAACTGGACCCCTATCCAACGCTAAAAACCAAGCTCAGGTCCATTTTGAGTATTTTATATGATGGCAGATCGGTCGTTCTAACAGATCGGAGAGAGATGTATTTCCTGGGCAATTTTGAACCCTACTACTGGTATAACGAAGCCTGCCATTTTGTCAGGAATGATCCTGCTCACGACATCGGATTGATCATGGATGATAATGATTGGGAATACCCGCTGTGGGTGCTGATTGGACAGCACGCTTCTCCTGGAGGGAAAAATCTATATCATCTCAACCCTGATGATATATCCGGCACCATCCTAACCCGGATCAATCCTCAACCCGATTTACTTCTTGTCACAAAGGCGGATTATAAGGACCTTGATCTCCTAGCAGATTATGAACAAGTATATACCTCAACATCTATCCAGATATTTAAGTTGATTGATTAGTGAAAGATGATCAATCATTAACTCGCAGCAAAGGATAATATGCTAGATCTACGGCTCTCAGGAATCCTGCTCCACCCCACCAGCCTGCCCGGACCTTATGGGATTGGGGATCTCGGCCCCCAGGCCAGGCGCTGGGTTGATTTCCTCTCTGATACCGGAACTGGGTTATGGCAGGTACTCCCTCTAGGGCCGACAGGATACGGCGATTCTCCCTATCAATGTTTTTCTGCATTCGCGGGCAATCCATACCTTATCAGCCCCGACGATCTGCTTGAACAGGGACTACTGCACCCAAACGATTTGACTAACGTGCCGGATTTCAGGACCGAAGCTGTTGATTATGGTGAAGTGATCTACTGGAAGCTCGACCTGCTGCATAGGTCGTTTGAACAATTCAGACATGCTGAGAATGCAGGCCATAAAGAAGCCGATCTATTCTATGCCGAACAGACAGATTGGCTGGATGATTACGCCTTATTCATGGCATTGAAGGAATTCCATGGAGGTCAGCCCTGGTCAGTCTGGCCGGCGAAATACAGGGATCGTGACACCGGAGCTCTGGACTCATTCAAGGGAGAACAGTCCTATGCAATCCAGCGTCAGAAATATTTCCAGTTCTTGTTTTTCAAACAATGGAAAAAACTGAAGGATTATTCCAATACAAAAGGGATCAAGATCATAGGAGATATCCCGATCTTCATCGCCCATGACAGTGCTGACGCCTGGACGCACCGGGATCTATTATTCATCGGCGCTGACGGCCAACCCACGGTGGTTGCAGGTGTTCCGCCAGATTATTTCTCAGAAACCGGCCAATTATGGGGCAACCCTCTCTACCGCTGGGACGTTCATGACCAGGATAATTATAAATGGTGGCTGGACCGGCTGCGCGCTGTATTTTCTATGGTGGATATCGTCCGCCTGGACCACTTCCGTGGTTTTGCCAATTACTGGGAGATCCCGGCCGGGGAACATACTGCCGTCAACGGACGCTGGGTCACCGGACCGGGAGCAGATTTCCTGACCCGGGTCAAAAATGAGTTCGGAAGTCTTCCCATCATCGCTGAGGATTTAGGTGAAATATCACCCGAGGTGTTCCATTTGAGGGATCAGTTTAACCTGCCGGGCATGAAGATCCTGGTTTTTGCCTTTGACAGTGGCGAAACGAATGAGTTCCTGCCTCATCATTACCCAGAAAATTGTGTTGTTTATACCGGAACCCACGATAATGATACAGCTGTGGGATGGTTTAATCGAATTGGTGAGGGAGAGCGCACCTTCGCGCAACGATATTT
>CAYXXW010000572.1:0-1883 GCA_964469115.1 uncultured Melioribacteraceae bacterium | reverse complement strand
AATGATCTTAGATTTCCGGTATAAGCAACAACTTGATAAAAGTTTTTATCACTAAATTGGGCAATATACTGATGATTGTAATTTGTTTCTGTAGATAAGCCAAGAAATGAAAAGTTTGAATATGGATCAGCAGAATTATAAACTAAATAATAATCTGGTAATAAAAAATTACCAAAAACTGAAGTATTTACTGCGTCCCAGTTTAACGCCACATCATTTCCACTAATAGTTATGTTTACATTTGTTGGAGCAGCAGGTTGCTCATTTGCTGAAACAACTATATAATCAGTTTTAACTTCAGTATCGGTTGAATCATTATCTCCAATTACAGTTAATGTTACTGTATGATATCCTACATCATTGTAAATATGAGTTGGGTTTTGATCTGAAGAATTTTCGCCGTCTCCAAAATCCCACAGCCATTCTTCAACCATACCATTTGCAAGAAAAGAATTGTCTGTAAAATTCACTGTTAAAGGAACAATCCCTGAGGTAATATCTGCCTGAAATACAGCAGTTAAAAATTGAGGAAAATAATAAGCACCCATATCAGTTCTTGTATCATCAGGATCTAAAGCAGACGCAGGATTTCCTGTATCAATGCAAGGAGACATTGTATTATCTTGAACCGGGAAATTAGCCCATGATAAATGATAATCTTCATTTGACAAATCAAAAAATAACGGATCCTGATTGGTATTACCTGCTTGCCATTGTGCCATTCCGTTATTTACAATAATTCCAGACTCCCCTCCTTGTACATCTGAATAAGAGACAGTAAGTAAATTAGGCTCTGGTGAATTTTCTAAATAGATCTCTTCCGGTAAATCATTCCACATGACAGAATTTGTCAAAACTAGATGAGAGTAACTATGACAATAAATTCCACCACCGTATGTGGCAGAATTCCCTGAAATTGTTACTTTATTCAATGTTGTTTTAGTTGTATAATTAACATTATATACATAATAGAAAATTCCTCCACCTTTACCTGAAGCAAGATTACCTGATATTACTATATTATTGATACTCCTATTGACCCCAATACCCGAAAAGTAAATTCCACCTCCATCAGTGGCTGAATTCCCCGATATTATTACATTTTCAGAACTTAATGTTGAGTCCCAAGACATAATTCCACCACCATTAGTTGCAGAATTCCCTGAAATTGTTACATTTTCCAAACTCACTGTTGAATTTTCACTAACTACACCACCACCACCAGACGCAGAATTACCTGAAATTGTTACATTTTGCAAACTAAGTGAAGATTCCATTGAATAAATACCACCACCTCCACCACCACCAGAATTTCCTGATATTATTACATTTATTAAAGTTGCATCTGAACATTCCCAGAAAAATATTCCTCCACCACCACTAACAGCGGTATTACTTGATATTTTAATGTTTTCAAAAAAAGGACTAGAACTTGAAACACAAATACCTCCCCCAAAGCCAAGAGAAGAGTTGTTTGAAATTGAAATATTGTCTATACTTGGGCTGGACCCTGCACATGATATTCCACCACCTTCTACCACTGAATATTCTTCGGTACCTAATCCATTTGTAATTGTGAAACCGCTCAAGATAGCAGATGAATCTTCCCCACTATTAAAGGTTACAACACTTGCAATACTGTCACCGTCTATAATCGTTGTTGAAATATAACTTGTATCTTGAGTTGTTAAGAACAAGGAAGCAACCGTGATTAATTTTCCGTTATAATTAATATTCTCAACATAAGTTCCGGGATGTACAAGAACAGTATTTGAACTATCGGCGAAATTAATACCTAATTGTATTGAAGCAAAAGGAGAATCCTCTGATCCATTTCCTGTTATATCAGAGCCAGTTGTAGAAATATGCCAAATATCTAATTC
>CAYXXW010000571.1:0-1888 GCA_964469115.1 uncultured Melioribacteraceae bacterium | reverse complement strand
CAGTTACACTTGGAAATCATGACAGTGAGTATAGTGTGGATCGACAGTGGCATGGAAATATATATGAAAGCGCTGACAATTCTTTGTTTAAAATGGGTCCGTCCAATGTAGACGGTGTCGGTAATTATCAGTTGAACATAAAAAGTCCTGACGGAGATATAGTTAAATCATTAATTATGCTAGACTCTCATGCTAAACGTAAATACGAAACGGGAAAAGATTATGACTATATACATCCCAATCAATTGGAGTGGTATAAATGGGTAATTGAGGGGTTGAACAATGATACAGGCAAAACTGTTCCATCTCTACTATTTTTCCATATACCGCTGATAGAATTCCAGGAAGCTATTGATGACAGTGATACAAATGTATTATTTGGTGAGCAAAATGAAAAAGTATTTTGTGCACCAGTTTCATCCGGGTTATTTGATCTTATCAAAGAGTTAGGAAGTACAACACATATATTTAATGGACATGATCATATAAATAATTTGTCAGTTATGTATGAGGGAATTCAAATGACTTATGGTTTAAAAAGCGGACCATCAAGCTACTTCAAAAAACATCTTCAAGGTGGGACCCTTATAACTATAAAAAAAGAAAGCTATGATGTTGAAGTTGAGCACATATATTATCAGCCATAATAATTATTTGAACCAAAAATACCGTCCATGATTATTGTATAAAGCAAGTTTTGTAAGCGAAGCTCTTTTAAATATTCTTGTCAACCTGACTTAAAAAGTTCTGAACATTGGTTATTATAGTTGTTACAGACAGAGAACCTCTGTCCTTTAATTTGTTTGCTGCAAACCCTGTAATATCTACATAATAAAAGTTCATAGAGAATCTTCTTAAACAATATCAATGTTATTACGGGCTTTTTTAAGGATAGAGAAAAGTGCTAATTTTTCTTCTTCCGTAAGTACCTCGTAAAACTTGCCGAATATTTTCTGATTTGCCTTACTAATTAAAAATTTATATTTAGGAGTGATATTCAATCCCTTGTTGCGTTTATCTTCTTCTAAATGAGTTTTTTCTACGTATCCTTTTTTAATAAGGCTGTTAATTTGTTGAGTGACAGCAGAATTTGATACTTCCTGCATTTGTGCAATGAAGCTAAGGTTACAATTGGGATATCTTTCAATTAAATCGCATAAACTGACCTCGCGATAACTAACCTTTTCATTGGTATTTGCAAAGGTGTTTATTTTCTCGAAATATGATGAGTAACTTTCCAGGAACAACTGGTCAATTAAAGAAATTAATTCATTTTTCATATAGTGCTCCAATATTGTTTAAGCTTGCTTTAATAATATTCTGGATAAGTATATCTGTCAATAAACACAATCCTATTTTTTAGATATTTAGTGTAATATATATTATATTAAAGAGGGAGGATCATAATGAGAGAAAATCTAAGCGTTGAAATTGCCTCATCAAAAAAGCATATAAAAATAATTGAGTCTTTGGCAAAGGAAATTTGGTCACAGCATTATCTGCCTATAATAGGACAGGAACAGGTTGACTATATGTTGAGTAAATATCAGTCAGTTGACGCAATAACCCAAAGCATCGCAGATGGATATATCTACTATATAGCTTATTATGAAAAAGAACCATGTGGGTATAGTGCTATTAAACCAGATGAAGGAATATTGTTAAGCAAATTTTATGTAAAAAAGAATATTCGGGGAAAAGGATTGGGAAAAGCAATGCTTTGTACTATCTATAAATATGCTGAAGATAGTAATATTAATCGTATATGGCTTACGTGTAATAAATACAATTCTAAAAGTATAAATATCTATAAAAAACTAGGGTTTTCAATAGTTGATAAAGTGGTTACTGATATTGGGAATGGATTTGTAATGGATGACTATATTAT
>CAYXXW010000570.1:0-1888 GCA_964469115.1 uncultured Melioribacteraceae bacterium | reverse complement strand
CAGACAGCCCCGAATGCGGTACATGCTGTAACGGTAGTCATTGCCAGGCCACCACGTGTACTCCCAAGAAATTTATAGGCGGTATCATACAACTTGCGGCTGATACCGCTGTTAAAGGCAATCTGACCCATGAGAATAAAAAGAGGAATAGTGGTAAGCCCGTAAGAAGAAAATGCATCGAAAATATTTCTTGAAAGAAGGTTAAGACCTCCTTTAAGTGAAATCATAAATGCAAAACCAACAAAGCCTACCATAGCCATTACATAGGCCACCGGCATGCGGGTCATGAAGATAGCCAGCATAATGATAATACCGATGATACCAATCAGTGTCGGATTCATTTTATCCCTTTTAACAATTTAATATACTTTGTGATGTCTTGAATAATCAGTAAAAAAAAGATGAAAAAACAAAAAGATGTGATATAGATAATAATGTGATCCGGAAATTCCAGATTCATGGATACTTCACCAGCTTTTTGCATTGTACGGGCATAAACAGCCATACGCCAGGTTATTAAGGCAAACAGGCCCATACTGAAAATACTTGTACAAAGATCAATAATTGTCTGCGTCCTTTCAGAAAACAACCTTACCAGAATTTCTACACCAATATGCCCTTTTACCTGATGTGTGTACGGCAGTGCCAGGGCAACGGTAAGCGTTGCCAGGATACCGACGATTTCTACGGAACCGAAAATCGGATGACCGAAAAGACGCCCCACCACATCCACACAGGTTAAAGCAGCCATACCTACCAGACTAACGGCGCCTAACACCTTTAATTTATCCACGGTCCATTCAAAAATATTCCAGAACTTTTTCATGGCGATCTTATCCTATTATCATGAAGTCTTACAATTAGGGGAAAGGACCAAAATATTAGGCCCCTCCCCTTTAAAATAAAAGTTATTGCAGACTGTTTAGCGTCTTGATCGTGAAATCAACGACCTCTTGAGCCGGAATTCCCTTTTTCTTTTTATCGGTCACATAGTCATCAATGATAGGTGCAACTGCCTTTTTCCATTTGGCAGCTTCTTTTTTATCAAGTCCGATAATCTGACCACCCTGGTTTAAAAAGAATATAATTCCTTCCATGTCGCTGCTGTCCCAGGCTTCGCCGTGTTTTACCGTCCATTCAGTATTGATCTGCTCGATAATTTTCTGATCTTTTTTTGCGATTTTCTTCCATTTATCCTTATTCATAACCACAAAAAATGAAGTTGTATATGCGGCAGAAAAATCGGCGGTAATATAATCTGTAACTTCACCCAGTTTCCAACCCTTATTAGCTTCAAAAGGATATACGGACCCTTCTACAACACCTTTTTGAATCGATTGATAGGTTTCGGGCATGGGCATGCCGACAGGTGTTCCGCCCAACGCCTTGACAACCTTGGCGCTGGTTCCGTGGCCCCTGAGTTTCATACCTTTCATATCAGCCAGTTTTCTTACAGCCTTGCCCCTTGTATGAACCAGGCCTGGACCATGTGCATGGAGATACATAACCTTGGTATCTAAAAGTTCCTTTGGCATGAATTTTTTATAAACACTGTTGACGACCTCTGTGGCCACTTTTCCGCTGGTATATCCCAAAGGCAAATCAACTGCCGACATAACAGGAAATCGTCCGCCAGTATATGCCAGGACTGAAAAACCTAAATCGGAAATCCCTTCTACTGTCCCGTCATAACACTGTTTTGCCTTTGTTAGGGTTCCACCAGCGTAATATTCTACCTTTATCCTTCCATTAGTCCGTTCTTCAACTTCCTTGCACCATGATTCGGCTAATTTACTCTGGATGTGTGTAGGCGGGAAAAAACAACTATAGCTGAGTTTTAAGGTTTTAGCTTCAGCCGTTGTTACCCCTGTTACAATAAAGGCCACCC
>CAYXXW010000569.1:0-1888 GCA_964469115.1 uncultured Melioribacteraceae bacterium | reverse complement strand
ATAAGATATTTCGCGAAGTTTATCTTGAGCTTGACGAAAGGCTCAATATGACAAAATTAATCATTTGCGTAACTTCATTTATTTAAAGTAAACTGAATTACTAAAATCCTAATTTTAGCCCGACTAAAAAGTTGCGCTCTGCCGCAGGGAAATAATCTCCACCTGTTGCATAAGCTGCATACAAATTATCAAAAATATTATTCACTTGTCCAAAAACCCTTACTTTTTTGAAGATGTTCCCAAGATTAAATTCATAACTTCCCATGAAGTTAACAACTAAATATGATTCAACATCATTATCAAAATAATTTACAAAGCCATGATTTTCTTCAAGAAGCTGATTTAACTTATTATCATAATTATCAGAAAAATATTCACCTACAAATTTTGTGCTTAACTGCCCCATAAAACCTTTATAATTTGCTCTAACAATCGCATTAGCTGTCAATTCTGGGAAACCGGCAATCTCATTATCTGTTAAATCAATTTCTTTAACAATTGAATTACCTTCACTATCCTCTGAATCAATAAAAGTTTTTCCATCACTGATAAAATTCTTACTAAAGGAACCATTAAAAATAAACTGAATATTGTCATTAAACTTTATGCTTCCGTCAATTTCGAAGCCGTAGTGAGTACTGTTATCAATATTGCCGGTAATCGGTTGGCCAAATCTATCGAGCTGGCCCTTGCTCACTATTTCATCATTAAAAAGCATATAGAACAAATTAGTATTAAGTGTAAATTTATCAGTATTCAATCTTGCTCCAAGCTCAATATTATTCATGTTCTCCGGTTTTACTAGCGGATTGTCAAAATTATAACTACCGTCAATGTTTTGGTCAAATTGAGGAACAGCACCTCCGCTTGACTCAGCTGCATCATAATAATTTTTGAGTCTTGGTTCGCGGGTAACTTTTGCATAAGACACATATGCACTAAGCCCATTATTAAAATTATAATTAAATCCTAAACGAGGATTAAGGAATAAATTTGTAATTGAAAAATCATTGCTTAAATATCTTTCATCAAATAATTTATACTTGTGATAAGCCAACTGAATTTCTCCCAAGACATTTAGCTGATCGGTTATATTATAATTTTCGTTGGCAAAAAAGTTTATTATATCTTTCCCGCCTCGATAATAATAATATTTGTAATCTTCAGAAACACTTGTTGGAATATTTTCAGCATAGTTAATTGCACCCCAATGAACAGATCGATGATTTCTATATTCTGCTCCAAGAGTTAACGAACCATTCGTATGATTCCAAGTTAAACGTGGGATCCAACCCCATTGTTTGTTTTCTACTTGAGCACGTATTAACGCATTTGTAGGAAGTTGATCTGTAGTATACCCATTTTGTTTGAGCCGAAAGTAATCTTCATATCCAAAATCGGGTATTGCCCAAGAACCATCGTAATCAAAAAAGCCCTCTCCTATTACTAAAAATAAAGCTGAGTTTAATGTAAAATTATCACCCAACTTTAATTCGTTTAACAATTCATAATGGGGCTGCGAGAAATTTTCAATCTCTGATTTTTTTCTTTGCTCTTTATATGTATAGTTTTTCCCATCGGATTCCCAATAAGATAAATTTTCTTTTCTAAGGTCTCTGTCTTTTATTGCAAACTTAGCAATTCCACCGTAAGCTAAACCATCAGAGATTGGTCCGCCATATAAATTAATTATTGAAGTTAAATTATCATCATATCTTGCAGCTGAAAGATGATAAGAATTAAAATCGACCCAACTATTGTCTCTATAACCGTCACTCAATGTTTTTGATAACTTTGCATAAATTGAATATCTATCTTCAATTAGTCCACTTGCAAATTTTGCAGAATACTTTCTGGTATTATAACTACCCACTGTGGATGAAACCTC
>CAYXXW010000568.1:0-1889 GCA_964469115.1 uncultured Melioribacteraceae bacterium | reverse complement strand
TTAATCTTTTTGAGCTAAAAAAAAATGGCGCCAAAAAATTCAGATGAATGAAGTACCAAATAGAAAATTCTGTTGCTAAATTATATTTCACTACTCAAAGAAAAATATATTTTTGGTTTGTCATTCCGGAATTATATTATCCGCCGAGGCGAGCATTCAAACTCTTATTTCTTTTTTCATGCTGAGCCAGTCGAAGCAAAAAACAAGCATTTTTGCCCTATTACCTAAAGTAAATTATTATTAATTTAATGCCTTAAATTAAAATTATTAGATAAACCCAAATACTGCAAACTATTTTGTAACTGACTTGGTGAAGCTGGGTCAATAGAGTTCAGTTAAATATAGAAATGAATAATCAAGAGAATAGAATGCAAAGATATTTTAACGAAAAGCTATTATAATAATTTATTGTAATAACTATTGGCTATTATAATATCATTTTGTAAATGAGCTAAAACAAATAAAAGAATATATTAAATAAATATTAGGAAACAGTCTACAGGTTAATTATGAATCCATTTAAATATGGAAAAATAGTTGAAGGTGAATACTTTTATGATAGAAAAGATGAACTTTTAAGAATTAAATCAACTCTTTCTGGTGGAAATAATCTAGTTTTATATGCTCCAAGAAGGTATGGGAAATCTTCGTTAGTAAAAAAAGTTTTAAAGGAATTGAAAAATGAAGGTTTTGTCACTGTTTATCTAGACTTTATGAGTATTTATTCTAGGGAATCATTTATAAAAGCTTACACTAAAGAAATTGCTCAAAATGAACCCAATTCGATAGAGAAAACTGTTAAAAAGATTGCTAAGTTGATTAGAGGTATTATCCCAAGTATTATATTCAATAATCAAGGAATTCCCGAATTTTCCTTTTCGTGGATTGATGGTGCTGAAAAAGTTGAAACTTTGGAAGATATAATTGATTTACCCGAAAAATTTGCTACAAATAAAAAACAATGGGTAATTGCATTTGATGAATTTCAAGAAATTACAAAATTGAATGGTGAATCTTTCGAAAAGATTTTACGTAGTTTAATTCAGCATCATAAAAATGTTTCATATTTATTCCTGGGGAGCAGAACGCATTTACTTAAAGATATGTTCTCAAATAAAAATAGGGCATTCTATAACTCAGCTATGCTTCTAAATTTGGATACAATTAACAAAAAATACTCGGTTAGATATTTACGTAAACAATTCTCTAAGGATGATATTGTAATACCAACTGATGTTGCTGAGTACCTGATAAGCTCAATAAATTCTATCCCTTATTATATTCAGTTTATTGCAGCAGAAATATGGCAGCAGGTAATTAATAAAAAAGTAGAAATTACTATTCAACATATTGATAATGCAATTGAAACAATTGTAGAATTAAAATCAGATTATTATTGGGAGTTAATTAATAAGCAAACTAATTATAGAAAAAAGGTACTTATTGCACTTTGCCACTCTTCAACCGGTTTGTTTTCAAAAGAAGTAACTAAAAAATTTAATCTTGGTGCAAATTCTACAACGCAAAAAGCAATTTCTTCTTTTATTACAGAAGGAATAATAGAGCATTTTAATGATAATTATGAATTCTCAGATCCTATCTTTAGACTCTTTTTAATTAAAAATTTGTGACTACGCTTGTAGGCGTAACGCTTTAAGGCGTAATTGAATATCAACTTTTGCTTTGGAAATAATAAAAACTGGAATTGTGATTTATTCATAAGAGCTAGTAAGTTACTAGATTAAAGTTAATAAAAATGAAAAATTACAAATTATAAAAGAAAAATTAGAACAAACTGTCATCCCGAAAGTTTCTTGTTATCCCGAATTTATTTCGGGATAACAGAGTATTAGCAGATGCTGAACAGAAACATTTCAGCATGACACATT
>CAYXXW010000567.1:0-1889 GCA_964469115.1 uncultured Melioribacteraceae bacterium | reverse complement strand
TATAGAAAAAGAAATTACATTATGCGAAGTATCGGGAAAATTTGTTGCCTGTCATGATCACATTATGTGGGTAAAAAAAAGGTTGGGTGCCAAAGCCTATGCTCATCCAAATATACTTCTTTTCAATCAAAAACAATTCTTCAATTTAGTTCCTTCTAAACCAAAAGATATAATCAGAAGAGAAGACCAAATAAAAGAAGTATCACCGAAGATGAGATATAAAATAGTGGTTGCTGATGAATTTTAGTGATTTTGCTCGTTCAATCTCGGAGTATCCACCAGATAAAATATTATTTGTAGCCATCGGAAATGAATTGAGATCTGATGATGGGATATCGAGAGAATTTATTGATCATCTTAAGGAAACAAATGAATTTCGAGATTCTGACTATTTATTTGTTGGAATAAATCCCGAGAATTATCTTACTACAATTCTAGATTTTAAACCCGATTTACTTGTATTCATAGATGCAGCCAGATTTGGAGGAAATCCGGGAGATGTCAAGTGGTTGGATAATAAAACAATCGATTCATTAAATATCAGCACACACGCTTTCTCAATGAAATTAGTTGAAAAATATTTATTGTTAGAGAGGGAAATAGAAATAAAATATTTTGGAATTGAACCTTATTGTACCAACCTAAGTAATAACATTTCTCCAAAGCTCTTGGAGGTAATAAATAATTTTTTTAATATTAATCAATCATATAATTAAGTATTAGAAAATTATGGATCCTGAAATATGGATACTTCTCAGCACAGCTTTTACTTTAGGTTTATTGCATACCTTATTGGGACCTGATCATTACTTACCTTTTATTGCAATGTCTAAATCGTGTAAGTGGTCAAAAAGAAAAACTTTAATGATTACATCCATTTGTGGGATAGGTCATATACTGGGATCGGTACTGCTTGGCATAATTGGAGTTGCCATTGGCATTTCTCTAAATTTTATAGATACAATAGAATCGATTAGAGGTGAAATTGCATCCTGGGCATTAATTAGTTTTGGATTCATGTATTTAGTTTGGGGAGTAAAGTATGCAATTAACAAAAATAAAAACATTCACTGGCACTCGACAAACGAGGGTAAAATAAAATTCCACTCACACAAGCATTTATCTGACCATCTCCACCCAAATAATGAATTGAAAGTTGCTAATTTAACTCCGTGGATTTTATTCATCATTTTTGTTTTTGGGCCATGTGAAGTACTAATCCCATTACTTATTTATCCTTCCCAAAAGCTTGGATACATGGAGCTCTCACTAGTTATTTTTGTATTTGGTATAACCACCATTATAACTATGAATTTTATGGTTTTTCTTTCCTTGAGCGGCTTAAAATTATTTAATTCACTAAAGCTCAATAATTATTACCATGCTTTAGCGGGAGGAGTTTTGCTCATTGGAGGTATATTGGTTCAGTTTTTTGAATTGTGACATTCCCCATATCTTTTCTCATTTTCAACCTAATTCAGTAAATTTTTCATTTTTGGAGGATGGTCAATAATTTATCCACGGCAAAATTATATTTTGTGTAGGTAAGTAACATTATTTCCTAGACTCCACTAATTAAGAAAATATATTTTTAATGTATTTGGACGCAAGGACGCAATTTCTAGTTTTTATAATTGCAGATGAAAATAGGGACGATTTGCGTGTTCCTATCCAAAACCTCATCTGCATTGAATCATACAAATTAACTGCTGGAAAAGCTGGAATTCAATAGATTTTGGTAAGGGATGAGCAAATGAATAGCCACAAGATAATTCCTACTCACAAAATGCTTCCGTAAATCCAATGAGCTATGGTAGTTCATTCAGAAGTGTTTAATCAATAGTGCATTCCCTAAAATCCGGGTATGCATCATCAACATCAAATCCAGA
>CAYXXW010000566.1:0-1891 GCA_964469115.1 uncultured Melioribacteraceae bacterium | reverse complement strand
GCGGAGTCTATATTGAGCTTGACGAAATGCTCAATATGACAAAATGAGGTTTTTCAAAGGCCTCTACAAATTTAGTAAAATTAAAATTTTGGTCTTTATTAAAATATTTCAAATCAATTTCCCATGAAAATCTGACTCAAAAATCTTATATTGATTACATAATTTATATCTACTTTATTTGTTGAACTAAAATTTTAGGTGGGCAATATGTTAAAAATCAATTACTCGGATATTGATTCCTCTAAGGAAGTGAAAATTCCGGAAAATTTAGTTTTTGGTAAAAATTTTACAACACACTTTTTTGAAATGGATTACAAAACCGGTGACGGCTGGTGCAACCCAACAATTAAAAAGTTTAGCGAGTTTATGATTTCCCCGGCTGCATTAGTATTTCATTATGGGCAAGCTATTTTTGAGGGTTTAAAAGCTTACAAGCATAAAGACGGAAAAATCGCTTTATTCAGACCGGCTGAAAATTTTAAGAGACTTAACAGATCAGCAACAAGATTATGCATTCCTGAAGTTGACTTGGAATTTGCTTTATCAGCACTTAAAGAATTAATTACACTTGAAAAAGATTGGATACCAACTAAAGAAGGTCATTCACTTTATATAAGACCATTATTGTTTGCTATGGATCCTTATTTAGGTGTAAAAGCCGGTGATCATTATAAACTTATGATTATGCTTAGTCCTGTTGGACCTTATTACCCACAAGGATTTAAGCCTATTCCAATTTTGGCTACTGATAAATATGTTAGAGCTGTCCGCAAAGGTGTTGGCGATTGCAAAACTGCAGGAAATTATGCTGCAAGTCTATTGGCTCAGCGTGAAGCTATTAAAGAGGGTTACACTCAAGTTTTATGGTTAGATGCAATAGAACAAAAATTTATTGAAGAAGTTGGGACGATGAACATTTTCATTCAGTTTAAGGATGAAGTGGTTACTCCAATGCTGACCGGTTCAATATTACCCGGTGTTACCAGAAAATCTGTAATTCAGATTTTGAAAGATTGGGGTTACAATATGAATGAAAGAATGGTCTCCATTGATGAAGTTGTTGAAGGTTACAATAATGGTAATTTAGTCGAAATTTTTGGCACCGGAACAGCGGCGATCATTTCCTCTATAAGTAAGCTTAAGTACAAAGAAAGTATAATGAAATTTAGTGATGAACACGCCGGAGAATTAGGCACAAAACTTTATGAAGAAATTCTTGGCATTCAGTATGGCGAAAGAGAAGATAAATACGGCTGGATGAATTACTTGGACTAATTTCTCAGTAGTTTAGACTTTCATGTCTATGAAAAAATGTTGTGGGGACAACTTCTGAGTTGTCCCTATTTTTTTATCAGTCACCAACGGCAAAACTTTTTTTTCTCTTCTTTAGATTTATACACATCTTTTTAGTCTCTTTTATTAAACACAAATTTCTTGAAAATTTTTCTTGACAAGTGTACATACGTTCACTATATTTGTAGTGAACAAAATAACACTAGAGGTTAAATTGACAGAACGTCAGAAAGATATATTAAAGTTTATAAATGATTTTATCTCAACAAATGGTTATCCGCCCTCATATAGAGAAATTGGCAATCATTTTAATATAACCAGCACTTTCGGTGTTAAACGTCATCTTGATGCTTTAATTAAAAAAGGTTTCATTAATGTAGATAGTAAATCGAATAGATCTATTTCGCTTACAGAAAAATCTTTAGAACTCTTTAAAACTTTCAAGGATAACAATTCTGTCGAAATACCTATAATCGGTAGAGTTGCTGCAGGTTATCCTGTGCTATCAGAACAAAATATTGACGGAACAATTTTTATCGATTCAAGTATAATTAAAAGGGGTGGAAATTATTTTGGTTTGAAAGTTCGTGGTGATAGT
>CAYXXW010000565.1:0-1898 GCA_964469115.1 uncultured Melioribacteraceae bacterium | reverse complement strand
GAGTATAGTTGAAGAAAATAATCGAGTTATTATTGAGGTAGCAGATTAGGGTGAGGGAATTGATGAAAAAGAACTGACGCATATTTTCGATCCATTCTTCACAACAAAACGTGAAAAAGGAGGAACGGGATTAGGATTATCAATTTCCTACAATATAATTATGAACCATGGCGGTGAATTAAAGATAGAAAGTAAAAAAGGAAACGGCACTATTGCTAGAATATATTTGCCAATTAGCATTGGTGATGAGTGAGGGAAAAATGGCGGTACCACTAAACCCAATAAAACCGGTTTTGCTTGTAGATGATGAAGAATATTTTTTATCAACAGCAGAATTAGTTCTAAATTCGAACCAAATTACTAATGTAGAGACATGTCATGATAGCACTAAGATTATTGAAATGCTGAAAAGCAAAGAATATTCCTTAGTCGCACTTGATATTAATATGCCCAATCTCTCAGGCAAGGAGTTACTTCCCAAGATCTTAGAAAATTTTCCGGAGATGCCTGTTATAGTAATAACTGCTATAAATGATGTGGATAATGCAGTTGAATGTATGAAGCTAGGAGCTTTTGATTATTTGGTTAAACCAATTGATGATGAAAGATTTGCATCCTCAATAAAAAGAGGGTTGTACTTTGCAAGTGTGCGAAACGAGAATATTAGACTCAGAGAATCTCTTTTCAAAGACGTACTTGAATTTCCTGAAGCATTTTCACATATAATTACTAGCAGCAACAGAATGAGATCAATATTCAAATATATTGAAGCTATCTCAAGAACTAATTTGCCGGTATTAGTGACTGGCGAAACAGGTGTCGGTAAGGAGTTATTTGCTAAAGCAATACATGAAATCAGCGGTAGAGAGGGTGAATTAGTTTCACTAAATGTGGCAGGTGTTGATGACAATCTATTTTCTGATACTTTGTTTGGACACAAAAAAGGAGCTTTTACAGGTGCCCAAATAGAAAGAAAAGGCTTAATTGAACAAGCTGAAAGTGGAAGTTTATTCCTAGATGAAATTGGAGACTTGAGCATAGAATCACAAGTTAAACTTCTACGTTTATTACAGGACGGAAAATATTTCCCGCTTGGGTCAGATGTAGCCAAGCTTTCTAATGCGAGAGTTATAGTGGCCACACATAAAGAATTGGATAAAATGAAAGAGGATGATACATTTAGGAAAGATCTTTATTATAGACTTCAAGCTCATCATGTTCACATACCGCCGCTAAGAGATAGAAAAAAAGATATCCCCATTTTAATTAGTCATTTTCTTGATAAAGCATCTGAATCTTTAAACAAGAAAAGACCAAAATCACCCAAAGAGCTTTATACACTATTATCAAACTACTCCTTCCCTGGAAATGTTAGAGAACTTGAGGGTGTCATTTTTGATGCTGTGAGTCGCCACAGTTCTGGAATATTATCAATTGAAAGCATAAGAAAGAAAACATTAGGGACAGAAGAAGAATTAAAGATAGAAAAAAGTTCTAATAGCACTCCAGAAAATATTTCTGATTCGATAATTTTCACTGCTCAATTTCCAACATTTAAAATTGCTGAGATATTAATGATAAAGGAAGCATTGAAAAGAGCAGAAAATAATCAGACAATTGCTGCACAAATATTAGGTATCACAAGAAGAGCGTTAAATAATAGAATTCAGCGATTAAAGGAAAAAGATCCTAATATTTTTGAATAAACTTCATTCAGATTCTAATTGCCACAAATCTACATTAGGAACAAATGTGCATAAGCTTCTAATTTGTTATAATTTAACTAGTTACAGTTAAACCCCAGATATTACGGAAGAATTGTGGCACCCTCTACAAGTATTGATAATTGTCTATCACAAACGTAACTAGTTAAAATAAAATAGGTTAACATGCTTTTT
>CAYXXW010000564.1:0-1903 GCA_964469115.1 uncultured Melioribacteraceae bacterium | reverse complement strand
CGATTGGAAGATCATAGTATAAGAAGTACAGGCAAATACACACGCCACAACGGCCTGAAGCCCGTTGACGCTTATTAATACATACCGCTTACCGTTATGGGCAATATTGAAAAAGACAAATAAATGAACTACGACAAAACGAAATACAAAACCTGGAATTGGAAAAGTCCCGTGATTTTACATTGGATAATTAACCCAGGATTGGTTATTAATGAATTGATTTTAGGACAAACAATTCCAAAAGTGATGTTAATTGAGAGAGAAGGAAACACACCATTTTTTCAACGTTCTTTTATTCCATGTCCACATTGCGGAGAATTGCATTCAGGTTTGAAATATTCTACTCAGAATAAGACTGCATTAAAAAATTGGTATGGTTTCTATTGTGATAATTGTTCTGGAATAATCCCAATCCAAAGAAACCTGACATCTTTATTAATACTTCTTTTAACTTTCCCAATCTGGGGCTGGTTTAGAAAATCTCTAAAACAAAATTGGTTAGACAAACAACCTAACAGATACAAAAACTTAAATCTTGAATTTCCAATAAAGAAAAACACAACTAAAAACTGGTTGAAAATGGGGCTTTTTTTTGGGCTATTTATGTATGTCATTGTGACTTTTCTATTTCCATTGATTGAACAAGAACAAATTACACGCAAGAGTATGTTAATAGGAATCCCAATTTGGCTTATTGGAGGTTTGGGTTTTGGTTTTTTTATGAAAATATGGATGAATAGAAAAGGAAAACAAAATAAAGCCCATAACAAAAGCTATATGTAATGAGGGGGTCAGCGGGTAATTCAGCCGTAGCTCTTCGTTTCAACACCAGTGTAACCAATTAACTTGCAATGTCATTCTTTGAAAGTCTTGCTGCACCCAGCTTGCAGAGCTTATTTAGTACGTGTTGATTTGGATTTAAAATCGAACATTAAAACTACCATCGGAATACATCTAAAAAGAGCATCTGGAATCCCGCACCAGATCAACAACACAGAAGGGTGGTATCAAAATGTTCTGTTTGGTGGTAATGTTCCTAAACCTCGTTATAAGTTCTTTGAGAAGAACAACGTCTAACGATTGGTTATTTAATTATTAGTTTACCCCTGAATACTTGATCTCCGATTAGTTCAATTAAATATAAACCCTTTGATAATTCCCCTTTCTCAAGCACATATGAATTCCCAGATATCTTCTCTTCTATAACACGACAACCAGACATATCACTAATGTGAAGAACATAGTTATCGAGACTTTGACAAACAATGATTATTTAAAGAAATATGATTCTCATAAGTAGCTGATTTTAATGTTTAAAGACATCTAAAATTATTTTTGGTCAACAAGATTATAAGCTTTGTAGTAGCCAAAAACATATTGATGGAAAAACGCCTATGTTTTGGAGGAATAAGCTTTATTATTTTTATATTAGTATTCCTTTTCATAAACAAAACCTTGACCAATAATTACTAATAGTCCATTCTATGAAAAAAAATCTACTATTAACTATCGTTATTATCATAGCTGTATTTAAGTTAAGTGCTCAAGAAAATAACAGAAAGGAAATTTTAAGAAAAACTGCTAAATTCATATCCTCTTCTGAAGATACAATTATAGATTTCTTGATAATAGATGATAGTCTGAATTTTCTCGATCTAGAATCTTTTTCTGAAGAGTTACATTTCCAGATTCCTAAAACAGATTTTGAGTATTTAGAATATAAAAAAGGAACAGGCGAATCAAAAGGAGATACTACATTTGTAAGTGTATCTGATTCCCTCGCCCTGGTTGCTTTTTATAATTCTACAGGGGGCAATAACTGGATCGATAATTCTAACTGGTTATCCGGGCCTGTACATTCATGGTTTGGGGTGACTGTTACTGATAACACAGTATCTCACCT
>CAYXXW010000563.1:0-1916 GCA_964469115.1 uncultured Melioribacteraceae bacterium | reverse complement strand
CCATAACATCCAGCCAGCTACAAACCCAGTGGCTCCTGGGAAAGCCATTCTAACATAAGAATATCCTCCACCAGCGCGCGGAATTGCTGAAGCAAGTTCTGCATAAGAAAAAGCTGTAAGAAGTGTTACAACCCCATTTAAAGCGAAAGCTAAAATAGATGCCGGACCTGCTTCTCCAGAGGCTAAACCAGTCAGAACAAAAATACCCGCCCCAATCATCGCACCAACACCAATCATTGTGGCATCAAATAGTCCTAGATCTCTTGCAAATGTAGGTTTATTAATGCCATCGGAACTATTTTGCATTATTCAATTCCGCTTGTTTTGTTTTATTGATCTTTATGTTTTTATTTGAAATCTTAGAAAAAGATATGTTCTTTGCAGAATTTTGGAATTTAGAAGAGAGCGGACTGTTAATTTCACTAGTAGGAATATTGATCATAAATTAAACTGATTATAATATTAAAATTATTCAATAAACTCTGATTGAGACCATATATTATATAGATATATTTAATAAATTACAAATAACTCTTTTATTACATTTATTGACGAAATAATGATATTGCATTTTAAATTATAATAAGATATTTTATCTATTATTCTAATAATGAAAGGATAGTTCATGGAATACACGAGTGAAATAAATATTAATCTTGGAGTAGATAAAGTTATTGAACTTTTCGACAATCCGGATAATATGGAAAAATGGCAATGTGAATTAATCAGCTTCGATCATTTGAGTGGTGAACTGGGAAAGGAAGGCTCGAAATCAAAGTTAAAATATAAAATGGGCAAAAGAGAAGTTGAGATGATTGAAACGATCACAAAAAATAATTTACCAGATCAATTTAATTGTACTTATGAAACCAAAGGTGCTTACAATGAAATATCAAATAAGTTCATGCCGATTAACGAAAATTCTACAAAATGGGTTTCACATAATATTTTTGAATTATCTGGATTTATGAAATTTATTGGATTTATTATGCCAGGATCATTCAAAAAACAATCATTAAAATATATGACTCAATTTAAAGAATTTGCAGAAAATAATTAACAGGGAGAAAAGATGGGGAAATCAACAGTAAACCCTTATTTAGCTTTTAAGGGAAATTGCAAAGAAGCAATGGAATTTTATAAGTCAGCCTTAGGTGGTGAGTTGGAACTAATGGATTTTAGTAGTGCTCCTATGGAAGTCCCCGAAGAGTATAAATCAAAAATACTGCACTCAAAATTACACTTTGCAGATGCAGTAATTATGGCTTCCGACACAATGCCAAATAATCCAATAAATATTGGAGATAATGTATCAATTTCTATTGCTGCCGAGTCTACTGAAGTTGGACAGAAATATTTTAATAATCTCGCTGAAGGTGGAAAAGTAATGATGCCTTTTGCTGATGCATTCTGGGGATCAAAATTTGGGATGCTAGAAGATAAGTTTGGTGTCAGGTGGATGGTTGATTGTTCAAAATCAGAAATGGTTCTATAAAATAAAGTTTCGTCATTACGAGCATAGCGAAGTATTCTTTGATTTACTCAAAGAGTACTTCTGCCTAAACTCCTCGCAATGTCGAATTTAACTTTCTACATCGTTAATGACATAATTGATTTTGCAGTATGCAATCTATTTTCAGCTTCATCAAAAACTATAGAAATATTTGGATCATCAAGGATTTCATCTGTTACTTCATTATTTCTATCAGCAGGAAGCGCATGCATTAACTTAACTTTATCATCTGCAAGTTTAATTCTCTTGTCATCGCAAATCCAACTTTTATACTTAGCTAAATTTTCAGCCATTTCTTTTTTACACTGCTCTTCATTATCTAAATACTCTTGAACGCCATAGTGTCCAAATCCACCCCAATTTTTTGGAATTACTACATGAGCTCCTTCAAATCCTTCATCCA
>CAYXXW010000562.1:0-1917 GCA_964469115.1 uncultured Melioribacteraceae bacterium | reverse complement strand
TTATGCAAATTATGGTAAAGGAGTTTTTATTTTTTCAGCTTATTCCTGGTTCAGGCAATTGCCCGCTGGAGTTCCTGGGGCATATAAAATTTTTGTTAATATGATTTCTGCGAAAGGTAAGTAATGGAAGAAAATATAAATCAAATTGAAGATCCTCCAATTCTCAAAAAATGGTCGAGACTTTATTGGGCTGTAATGATCAATCTGGTATTCTGGCTAACAGCATTTTATATATTCAGAAGGATTTTTGAATGAGTTACATTGACTGGTTTGTAATGTGCGGATTCTTACTTTTTATTGTTGCTTATGGAACATGGAAAAGTCGAGGCAGTAAAAATGTAAAAGATTTTCTTCTCGCTAATAAATCAACACCTTGGTATACTGTTGCACTCTCTATCATGGCAACTCAGGCAAGTGCGATAACCTTTTTGTCAACTCCTGGACAAGCATATATTGATGGAATGCGATTCGTACAATTTTATATTGGATTACCAATTGCAATGATAATTCTTTCTATTACCGCAGTTCCACTCTATCATAAATTAAATGTTTACACAGCTTACGAATATTTAGAAACTCGTTTTGATCTTAAGAACAGGGCGCTTGGCAGTTTCTTATTTTTAATTCAGCGTGGTTTGGCTGCTGGGTTTACAATTTTTGCTCCGGCACTAATAATTTCCGCAATTCTCGGTTGGTCTTTAAACTGGACAATCTTAGTTATTGGTGCAATGGTAATTATTTATACAGCATCTGGCGGTACAAAAGCTGTTAACAAAACTCACATGCTTCAGATGACTGTAATATTTTTTGGGATGCTTTCTGCGGCATTTATGATATTTAAATTATTACCGGCAAATGTTGGCGTTAGTGATGCGTTACATATCGCTGGTAAAATGGGAAAATTAAACACAATTGATTTTTCGTTTAACCTAAATGACCGATACACATTTTGGTCAGGATTAATTGGGGGAACGTTTTTAGCATTATCTTATTTTGGTACAGATCAGTCTCAAGTGCAGCGTTATCTCTCTGGGAGTTCAATAACCCAAAGTAGAATGGGTTTGCTTCTAAATGGAATGATAAAAATACCAATGCAATTTTTCATATTGCTTATTGGTGCAATGGTATTTGTGTTTTATCAATTTGTAACTCCACCGCTTTATTTTAATCCAGTTGAACAAAACAACATTGTAAATAGCCAATATTCAGCAGAGTATCTCAAATTAGAGGAAGATTACCTAGAGGTTCACAAGAATAAAAAAGAATCAATAAATAGAATGGTTTCAGCGCTCGATCAGAATAATGATGAACTTATAAATTCTTCTAGAGAAGAAATTATTAGCGAGAATAAAAAAGCAAATGATATTAGAGTGAAGGCTATTGATCTAATTAAAACTAATAATCCTTCGAGTGATGGAAATGATACAAATTTTATTTTTCTCAGTTTTGTTTTAGGTTTTTTGCCAACAGGTTTAATTGGACTTGTGCTTGCTGCAATTCTATCTGCATCAATGTCATCGACATCTGCAGAACTTAACGCTTTGGCATCCACTTCAGTAATGGATATATATAAAAGAATGATATATAAAGAGGGCAGCGAGAAACACTACTTAACCGTTTCAAAAATCTCAACAATTTTCTGGGGTGGATTTGCTATTTTCTTCGCACTTTTTGCTAATGGTTTAGGATCACTGATTGAGGCTGTTAATATACTTGGTTCTCTTTTTTATGGAACAATACTCGGAATATTTTTAGTCGCTTTTTATATTAAAAAAGTGGGTGGCAATTCAGTTTTTATTGCGGCAATTATAGCAGAAATTTTTGTTCTACTCCTGTTTGCTTTTACAGATATTCCATATTTATGGTTTAATTTTATTGGTTGTGTTATTGTAGTAGTACTTGCAATGATTTTTGAGA
>CAYXXW010000561.1:0-1928 GCA_964469115.1 uncultured Melioribacteraceae bacterium | reverse complement strand
TTCATTTAGTGTGTTCGGTAAGCTGAATAAAAATGTGGCTTGCATATTTATGCTACTTTGGGATAAGCTTCCCATATCTTACCTTGAAGTTTTCTTCCATTAGCTTTTTTATTCCTTTTTACTTCGTCAGCACCCCAAGTTCCCCATTGCTTAAAGAAAAAAGGGACATTGGCTTTTGCGCATTGATCTTTAATACTAATTGCCCAGTTTTCTTTCATTGGTCTTGCTTTATGTCCGCTTTCCCCACCAATAATTACCCAATGGATACCTTTTAGGTTTATTTTACCTAAATCTTCTAATAATGGTTCAATTGAAAGAAATTTAATAGTTGCTTTAATATTTCTTAAACTATTTATTCTTGGAACACCATCTTTTTTGTTTTCTGCAGAAACACCCAACCAAACATTTTTAGGAACTGATTTGTTCTTAAAATATTTAGACATTCTCTTATCACGTTTTGTTAAAATTTGATAAGTATGTTGTGGAGTTTTTTTGATTACATCAAATATTTTATCTAGAAATTCTACCGGCATTTCTTCGTGGAATAAGTCACTCATAGAATTAACAAAATACTTTGTAGGCTTTTTCTTTTTGAATGGTTGTTCAAGTCTACCTGGCATTAAAGAGAACTTAAATCCATTTTCATAACCAGGAGTTCCCATTGCCTGTAAGCGATTTGCCATTGTTTCTGCATAGCAAAACTTACAACCGGAACTAACCTTTGTACATCCTGTTGTAGGATTCCATGTTTCTTCCGTCCATTCTATTTTAGTCTTTTTCATTGTCAATAACCTTAAATATTTTTATCTCTCTTTTTCTCTCACTATAGCATTTATCATAACTTATACACGGATGTCCATAATAATCAATTACTTTTTCTTTCTTCATCACCCTTACTTTATCAATTGTATGTTTTGGAATATGTCCATTTTCTAAAGTAAAATCATATAACTCTTTATTCGTGATTTCTTTCTTACTTAAGATAAATTTTCCCAGTTCTAATTCATACTTTTCAATTTTTGTTTGACCTTGATCAGTGAATAAATCCCTTTGAATATTATCTTTCTCTTTATCCATATCAAAATTAGCTTGTCCATTCAATTTATTCTTATCCCAAGCTATCCTTAAAAATTTATCAACTGCTCTTGGATGTTTTGCCCCAAAAATAAGTCCGTAAATATTAGCTCCTTTCTTAATTGTAAACGGATAAAGTTTAGTACTGTTCTCTTCTGGGATCATTTTCTTATATAGCTCTAATATTGCTTTATGAATTTTAGAATAAGTATACCCTTTGAAATTATTCAAATTAAATTCTTTGAAATATTTACTACCCTCATGCTGAAAACGATGAAAGAATGAAGAGGAAACAAAAAACATAAAGTCAGTAGTTGATAAGTTAACTAAATCAGAAAATACTTCTTCTGATATTTCTTTCACCCCATTTTGATCAAGAAAGAACAAATTAGCTGATTTTGCAAAATCAGTTTTTCTTTTTTCAAATAATTCACAGAATTCTTTATTTTGAATTTCCACTTTAAGGTAACCCTTAAGGTCTGGCATCTCTTCTAATTTTTCAGTGATATTCTTTTCCAACAATAAATATTTTTCTTTATTTAATTCATTAAATAACAAGTTAACTGTCACATCATTCTTGATAATGTTATATTGCTGACTTTTGATAACTTCTAATATACGTAAAGGACTTCCTAGAATTCCAATACTATCATACCCAGCTCCAGCAAAATAATCACAAATAAAAATATCCCTAAAGTTCCTATAAAGAAATACTGGAAGCCAGGCTTCTGTATATTGTTCAAAAATTTCTAGTTTAGTTATTGTTTCTTCGGAAAACGGTTTGTTGAAAAGGTCTTTTGAGGACATTATAACACTCAAATTTGTTATGTGTTAAAATATGTATTTTTCAATTA
>CAYXXW010000560.1:0-1929 GCA_964469115.1 uncultured Melioribacteraceae bacterium | reverse complement strand
CAAAATCATTAGATGAGAACCAATCCTCAGAGGTGATAGGGAGATATCCACGTTCCATATCTGAAGCAATCGCTTCTAGGTCCTTTGGTAGATCCTCATCGCCTTCAGGTAACGGCAATCTAATCTTCCAAAGCTGTCCACCTTCCACTAATGCAAATGCTTGTCCTTTAGGTAATGCCATCAAGATGTCATCACTAACCAGCTTTACATCCTTCTCTGTAATTCTGTCTTCATTATGTGACTCGAATTCCGTATCACTGGAAGTGTCAGAGGAATCTGAAGCACCTGTGATAGCGGTCAGCGAATTGATTTCTATTTCGGGTAATTGATCAGTAAGAAACTGTGCTGTTTCTTTGTTACGAACCCTGAGCATGATCAAGGTATTAAAGTTACCCTCGATTTGTCCTGCTTTTGCGGTGTCGCCTATGCCAGCTACGATATCAGATGCGGTTTGTGTGTATGCTGTGACTTGAAACCCTGCGCCACCGGCTTTATTGAGCATCGGAATAAACTGATCACCCACAAGCTCGTTAAACTCATCTGCATGTAAGGCAATTTTTGGCATTTTTGTTTCTTTTAAACCTATAGCCAAACCATAATCTAAGCCGTGTTTGTAAATATATCCAGCAACAGAGGTCAAATCGGCAAACATTGACGCACCTATCGCGCCACCCACGACAGAATCAGATAGACAGTCCAAACCTACATAAACGACTGCTTTTTGTTGAATCACTGTTTTCCAATCAAAGATAGGTCTCTTGTCATTAACATCGGAATATTCAGGTGCAAGTAACTCCGCTGTACGCCCAGAGGTTAATTGCTCAAGCAAAGGGGCAAGCGATGAGACAATTTTATCAAAATAGGTTTTGTCATAGCGAAAAGCACCCATAAGACCATCAAGTACTGAATCATAGACATCAGATTTTTCTAGGTAGTGCATCATGGCAACAGCTGCTAAATCACGTCCTTTTAACGCAAAGGGTAGGTTTCTCTCGTCTAGGTTATCTTGAATAACCTGAGTTGCAGCAGCCCAATCTTGAACGTTCTTTTCATTTAAATAATGTGTCGCAAAACGCACAAACAATGAATCAATAGACAGTATATGACGCGATATTTTTGGGTAATCTGGGCGTTCACCTAAACGAACCAATGCTTGGGCGATGATGTTCACGAAACGCCACCCAAACATCTTAAATGCCGCTGAATTACCTTCAGAGGGAAGTTGGTCTGCGATACGACCAGCAACCTCAGTAATGCGTGAAAACTCTCCTACAGGGTTATAACGAGCAGAGATATCGGGGTAGCCTAGATGAAACACATAACAGTTACGTCCGGCATTTTTTGCCTCACCGTAAACTCTACGCATGAGATCCGCATCACCTTTTGGATCAAAGACAATGGTAACGTCACCACGTTTGATATCTTGGGTGATTAGTAATTCTGCCAGGCGTGTTTTACCTACACGTGTAGTGCCTAAAACCAATGTATGCCCCACACGTTCGCCCAAATCAGTAAATACGTTTTTTTCTCCTTCCCACATACCTACCGCATGAATCTCTGTTGAACCACCCACTGGGGGTAAGGGTTTCAAAGGATTAAATCTCGATTTAGAGGAGGTAAAATGGGTCAGTGATTTAATGACCGGAGTCGTTTCAAACTTATCTTCAAGCCATCTTGCGAATCGGTAACTGTTTGATGGATCAAGGTACTTTTCAGGGTTATTTCTATGGATGTCTCTTAAGCGTTGAGTGTGTCGTGCTCTCCAACGAAAGCCTTTACCCATAAATAGTTTCTTATTGGATACTGGAACCTTATTAGATGACATCGAGTAGTACGGTAATTTCTTCAAACCACGTTGGTATTTAATGATTCTTCGCGCTTGCTTATACCGTAGTAAAAATAATACAAACAATAAGAGCGATGAAAAAT
>CAYXXW010000559.1:0-1929 GCA_964469115.1 uncultured Melioribacteraceae bacterium | reverse complement strand
GGGTATAATAAAAGCAGCAAAAACAGTAATAAAGAGAAGTGCTGATAATATTAGAAGCACCATTGTGAAAAGCTGCCTACGACATATGGGACATGAAAAACCTCATGATGATATGTCAATTATGATAATTAAAAAAATAGTTTAAAGGATATATAAATGAATGATCATATTTTTATAGGTGATAAAATTGAGTTTGATAAGGATATAGAAACCACCTTTGAGTTCAGTTTTCTTCCTCTGGATATATTTGACAATTGGAATCGGGCAGGTTCATTATCTGATTTCATTGCAGATTATTTTGAGTCTTATTTTGAAAACAAATCAGCTCATAATGTAATATCAACAATTTTTAATGAGTTTATTGAAAATGCAGTAAAGTTCACTAAAAACAATTCTCAACCGATAAGTATTATAGTGAAGAAACGAAACAATTATCTGTTATCCAGAATTATAAACACAATCCCCGTGCACAGGAAACCTGCTTTTATAGAAATTTGCAAAGATCTTTTCTCAAAAAATCTTGATGACCTTTTCCTTAAAAAAATTGAGGAAGGTGCTTCAGATAGTAATAAATCTGGAATTGGATTGATTTTGATAAAAAAAGACTATCAGGTAAAAACTAATTTCGATTTTTTTAAGGATAATAACTCAACAAATAATGTTGCTGTTACATTCAATCTTAATCTCCAATAGAGGCCTAATAATGATAATAAAGACAGAAAAATATTTAGTAGAATACATTCGAAAGGACAGGCAGATAACATTTGAAGGAATATTGCGACTTCTTGGAAAGGATGAATATAGAGAAATTTTTGAACTCCTAACCAAAGCAGCTAATGAAACAACAGGACTCCCCCTGACACTGGATATGAGTAAACTCCAATTTCTTAACAGTTCAGGTATATCATCTCTCAGCATGTTTATAATTAAAATGAGACAACTGGATAAAGATATTACAATTATTGGAAGTAATTCCATTCCCTGGCAGTCTAAATCATTGAGAAATTTTCAAAAGCTCTACAGGAAGGTAGTAATCAATTTTTCCTGACAATTCGTAAAGCAGTTTCCAAGGACTTAACTATAGTATTTTTTTCTAAATCTGAAGTATAATTATTGTCAAAATTCATTGCCTTAAGTACAAATCCATTTTCTGTTTCAATACAGTATTCTCCTGATAAAGAATCAGAGTCATCATTAAGGCGTAATAATTTATAAACCTCAATTGAATGTTTGATACCCTTAACTTCAACACTTACAGGTGGTTCAACAACAACTATATCCTGAACAAGAGTATATGTTGAATTACTTATTGTAACTGAATTCTCATCCGATATTTTTTCCAGCCTGGAAGCAATATTAACCTGACCACCGATAAGAGTGTAATCCATTCTATTACTACTACCGAAATTACCGACAGTACAGAATCCTGTATTTATCCCCATTCTGACTTTCAGGTGACTGGGAGAACCTCTGGCAATCCATTCTTCACTTAATTGATCTATCTTCTTTAACATTTCAAGTGACATCCGGATGCACTGTTTTGCAGATTTAATTTCATCCTCTGGATCAGTATCCCCATAGAAAATCATTATAGCATCGCCAATAAATTTATCGATTGTACCACCATATTTTGTAGCAATTTTTGACATTTCATTTAGATAATCATTAAGTAGATATGAAAGAGCTTCAGGTTCTATCATATCTGTAATCTGAGTAAAACCAACAATATCTGAGAAAAAAATTGTAAGCTTTTTCCTCCGATAAGATATATCTCTATTGTCCAGGGGACTTGTTATAATTGAATTATAAAGCTGTGGAGAGAGATATTTTTTCATTGACTCGAGAAGAGTCTTCATCTCCTCATTAGACTTTTCGAGATCTACTTCATTTTGTGTACTATGTTCAACTATATTATCATATAAAATAGTT
>CAYXXW010000558.1:0-1931 GCA_964469115.1 uncultured Melioribacteraceae bacterium | reverse complement strand
AACTTACTGCTAAGATGGAAAATGTAAGAATTGAATTAATGATAAAAGCTGATAAGCCAAAAGTTCTTCAAGGAAATAATGGTTTGAGTCAAAAAGGAAGTGAAATTGGTAATGCTTCATATTACTATTCTTTTACCAGGCTTGAAACTAAAGGCAATCTTACTATTGATAAGAAAGAGTATCTAGTGAGTGGCAGTTCATGGATGGATAGAGAGTGGAGCACGAGCGCTTTAAGTAAAGATCAAGTTGGCTGGGATTGGTTTTCAATTCAGTTAAATGATAATACTGAATTAATGTATTATCAAATGAGAAAATCTGATGGGGGACCCGATATCTTTAGCAAAGGTGTAATTATTGACTCAAATGGTAAAAAAGAATCTTTCAATCTTAATGAAGTTAAGTTGACTGTTGAAGAATATTGGCTTTCTCCTTCCAACACAAAGTATCCATCAGGATGGTTATTAGAAATACCTAGCCAAAATATATCCTTAACAATAAGTCCAGCAATTAAAAATCAATTTATGGATGTGTCTGTAAAATATTGGGAGGGCTCAGTGGAAGTTTCTGGGACAATAAATGGTAAAAATATTTTTGGCAGCGGTTACGTTGAATTAACAGGATACTAATGATAAACTAAAATAAAATTTTTATAATTATCTGAATAAACAATAATATGAAAGGAAATAAATGAAACTACTAACAGAATACACCTTAGGTGATATCAAACTAAAAAATCGGGTTGTAATGGCTCCAATGACACGATCACGAGCAACTGATAATATTCCAAATGATATTATGGTCGAATATTATAAGCTTAGAGCAGGTGCCGGATTAATAATTACCGAAGGAGTCTCACCTTCACCAAATGGATTAGGTTATCCAAGAATTCCGGGGATCTACAATAAAGAACAAGTTGATGGTTGGAAAAAAGTAACAGATTCGGTTCATAAGAATAATGGGAAAATTTTTATTCAACTAATGCATACCGGAAGAGTTTCACATCCGGAAAATATGCCAAAGGATTCTGAGGTAATAGCTCCTTCGGCTATAGCTTTAGAAGGTGAAATGTTTACAGATCAAAAAGGGATGCAGCCATATCCAATTCCAAGAGAAATGACTCTTAAAGATATTGAAAACGCTCAAGCTGAGTATGTCCAAGCGTCAAAAAATGCTATTGAGTCAGGCTTTGATGGTGTAGAGCTTCATGGAGCAAATGGATATTTAATTGATCAATTCATAAATACCGCCTCAAATAAAAGAACGGATATATATGGTGGTTCAATTGAGAACCGCTCACGTTTTGCAATTGAGACAGCAAAAAAAGTTATTGAGGCAATTGGTTCAGATAAAACAGGAATTAGACTTTCGCCATTTGGTGCTTTTAATGGAATGGAACAATTTGAAGATATAGAAGAAACTTATACCTACATAGCTACTGAATTAGGAAAACTTGGCTTGGCATATATTCATATTGTGGATCACTCTTCAATGGGAGCGCCAGAAGTAAGCGAAACTGTTAAATCTAAAATTCAGAATAGTTTTGGCGGAACAATAATTGCGAGCGGAGGATTTGATAAAGAAAGAGCAGAAAGTGTTCTAAATGATAATAAGGGAGACCTAGTAGCTTTTGGTCGTCCGTATATTTCTAACCCTGATCTTGTATATAGATTTGAAAATAATTTACCATTGGCAGATCCCGATTATGATACATTTTATACTCCGGGTGAAAAAGGATATCTTGACTATCCTTTAGCGAAATAAAAAGTTTAACATTAATTATCGTACTCAACAATTACAGCTCCATTGAATATCTATAATAAAATTTAATGGAGCTATATTTTATCAATATTTTGTTTTGATTTAGCCGTTTAAACTTATAAATATTCCCGTTCTAGAGAATATGTTCCAAAGAGAAGATCAGCCCAAAGCTG
>CAYXXW010000557.1:0-1931 GCA_964469115.1 uncultured Melioribacteraceae bacterium | reverse complement strand
AATTTTTAAATGATCTAAAATCCTGGACGCATTTGACTTTTTCATTTTATCTTAAATCTCCTAAAAAAAGAAAGAGTTTTATTTTACATTTTTTTGGTTAATATTTATTATAGCTCATTATTTCATCAATGGTTTTGCGTTTTTTCAAACGTATTTTTTCCGATTCTGGATAACCCAAGGTAATTACAAGTTCAATTCTTTTTTTCTGGGGAATATTTAATATTTTTTTAACTCCCTTTTCATCAAACCATCCCAGCATGCAAGTCCCTAATCCTTCTTCTACTGCCTGAAGACAAAAGTGTCCGGCAGCAATTCCAATATCGATCAGGTTAAATTGTTTATCTTTTACTGCACTACCAACTCTACTAAAAATACTTGGCCTATCTGAGAGTAGTAGAATCAAAACAGGTGCTTGTAAAGAAAATCGATTGAAAGATATCAATCTGTCAAAAGTTTTTCTTGCCACCGCTTCTTTTAGTTTTGGTTCATCTATCACAATAAAACTCCAAGGTTGTGCGTTATTTGCCGATGGAGCAATTCTGGCAGCTTCTATGCATCGTTCGATTTTTTCTCTTTCTACCGGCTTACTTAAATATTTTCTTACACTCTCTCTTTTTCCGATAAAATCTAAAAATTTCATTGGTGTCCTCCTTAAATGGCGAAATGGACTCATTTTTAGTCTATTAAACTTTTTCAGGTCATTATAATAATAAGCAGTTTTACACCCATACCATTCATATATTCTCTCTAAACCCTAAATTTATAATAAAAATACGGAATTAATCTTTTTAGAGATATTTTAATCCTTTAAAAATTCCAATCATTTCGTTTGCTTTCCCCAAAAATTTTTTTTACTCTATATTTGTTAGAAGAAAAATGATTGATCATTTATTTTTTATCCTTTTCCTCTGAAAGAAAAGTGCTGACCTTAGATTGAACAAGTTTTGAATCAGTAAAGTCTATTAAAACTTTTTCTGCACCAAAATTTTTACTTAAGGCTTCCAGGGTTTGGCGGGCAGAATTCTGTACTTCTGAACGCATCTTTCGAACCAAATTATCAGCCATTTGAGCTGCTTGACATTTCGCCTCTTCCGTCAGGGAGTTCTTATCCTCTTCATTAAAAACTGAACCAAAAGCCCTATTTATGAGGTCAGGAAGTAACCAGGGGAGAAATTTGGCATTCTGTTCATCATAAAAGCTGATATCCCTGATATGGACTTCATAAAAACATTTGGGCATTTTTAAGCGATACTTTTTCTCTCCTTCCTCATGAATATTAAAATCAGGACTTCGAAGATCATATCTAAAATCGATGTCAAATTCAAAGATCATGGCCATCTTTTTAGTCGAAACCAGCCACTGAAAATATTTTTTTCCTTTTTCTCCTAACCAGTGCTTTGAAGTAGTGACAATCTCTTTGGTAATCACTTTAAAGACGACTAATTCTCCAACCGAGCGAAGCTCTTCAAGAGAAGTGTGTATTCTTATTTCTCTTCCTGGTGCACTATATTTTAATTTAAAAATCCAAAAAATAATAAATATGATAACTGCTATGCTAAATCCGACTAGTCCGGAAATAAATATTATTTGCATTATATTACTCTCCTTATTTAACCTGTTATTAGTTCTTCGTAGAAACATAAAACTTCAAAGAATAAACGTTTATGTTATATTATGTTTAGGTACTTTCATTGAAAAAACTCTTAGCAATCAGCTTTTTATGGGTATAATAGGTAAAAAATATTTTATCCTATTATATTATAACTTTTGAATATCCACCAGGCAGTTGTGATAAGCAGTGCCATTGCCGATATCACTTTCATACTCACCAGTCAACATATTGACATTTACTTTGTGCACTATATTCCACCAGCCGAAATTCACTCGCACAATCCCTTCCGGTATTTTGGAATCAATCTTTGCTTTTAAGA
>CAYXXW010000556.1:0-1933 GCA_964469115.1 uncultured Melioribacteraceae bacterium | reverse complement strand
CAACTGATTTTGTATACTCATTTGACGATACAGATCGTTTTCTCGCATTTCAAATAGCAGTGTTAGATTGGGTATTGACTTGGGAAAAGAAACCTGATGTTGTTCAATGTCATGATCATCATACTGCATTAGTTCCGTTTTTAATGACACAGGTTGTTAAATACAAGAAATTGCGTAAAATACCCAATGTTTTAACCATTCATAATGCACAATACCAAGGATGGTTCTCCTATGATAAATTACATCTTATTCCTGACTTTGACAAAGCGAGAATAGGATTACTGGATTGGGATAATCAAATAAATCCATTAGCTTCTGGAATAAAATGTGCTTGGCGTGTAAATACGGTATCTCCAAATTATATGGAGGAACTTAAACTTCATGCAAATGGCTTAGAATTGTTATTACAGCACGAAAGTGCTAAATGTTCTGGTATTCTTAACGGAATTGACCCTGAAGTTTGGGATCCACAAACGGATTCTTATATTGTTAAGAACTACGTGTCGAGAATAGCACAATCTGGAAAGAAAGCAAATAAGGAGTATCTCTGTAATAAATTCAATTTAGATAAAGATAAACCTCTATTTGTTTTTATAGGACGTTTAGTGGGAGAGAAAGGTGCCGATTTATTTGCCAGTGCATTTGAACGGGCACTTACTGAAAGTTCAATTTCCATTCTTTTACTCGGTTCCGGAAATAGCAAAGCTGAACACGAACTAAATGCACTTAAAAATAAGTTTGAAGGTACCTATAATTGCTATATTGGTTACGATGAAAAACTGTCACATATTATGTATGCTGGAGCCGATTTTTTACTTATGCCATCACGGGTTGAGCCTTGTGGATTGAACCAAATGTATGCACTGCGATATGGAACTATTCCCGTAGTAAGAAATACCGGAGGTCTTAAAGATACAGTGCTAGATATAGATAATAATGGATTTGGTATTGTTCATGAAAATGCCTCGGTTACTGATATGGTTTCCGCGATAAAAAGAGCAGAATATTTATATAATGAGACTAGTAAATTCAAAAGAATAAGAAATAAAATAATGGCAATAAACAATTCATGGGATGCTTCTGCGCAAGCCTATGTAAATTTATATAACTCTATAATACAGTAAATTATGAATAAAAATAACGTATTGGCAATAATTTTAGGAGGCGGACAAGGATCAAGATTATATCCACTAACAGAAGCTAGATCTAAACCAGCTGTACCTATTGCAGGAAAATATAGATTGGTTGATATTCCTATTTCCAACTGTCTGAATTCAAATATTGAACGAATGTTTGTGCTTACTCAGTTTAACTCAGCTTCTTTGAATAGACATATAAAGAATACCTATAATTTTGGGTTTTTTAGTTCTGCTTTTGCTGATGTTCTTGCCGCTGAACAAACACCAGATAATCAGACTTGGTTTCAAGGAACAGCTGATGCAGTTCGTCAAAGTATGCATCATTTTTTAAATTATAATTTTGATTATTTCTTAATTCTTTCTGGCGATCAATTGTATCAAATGGATTTTGAACAATTAATTCAAAAACACATTGAGCAAAAAGCAGATATTTCTATTGCTACCTTACCCGTTAACGCAAAAGATGCCACTTCATTTGGAATTTTAAAAACAGATAAGAATAGTTTTATCAATGCTTTCATTGAAAAACCAGCTACTAAATTATTACCAGATTGGACATCCGCTGTTAGCCCTAAAATGAAAGCCAAAGGAAGAAATTATCTAGCCTCTATGGGTATTTATGTCTTCAATAGAGAACTATTAATAGAATTGATGAAGAATCCGGAAACAATGGATTTCGGTAAAGAAATTATGCCACAATCTATTGATAAATATAAAGTTATGAGTTATCAATATGAAGGCTACTGGACAGATATTGGTAATATTGATTCATTTTTTGAAGCTAATTTAGGTTT
>CAYXXW010000555.1:0-1933 GCA_964469115.1 uncultured Melioribacteraceae bacterium | reverse complement strand
AGCGGCGCAGTTATGACCGCAGCCGCCCATGGAGAAAGCCGATGAAACGACTGCATTGGATGGTCCTTAACCTGGTTGTGCTAATGGCCGTTGGTTGTGCGGGATCGAAACCTGCCGGGGAAATGCCGGCGGCCGACCCGTTTCCCGACGACCGGTTCCTGACAGCCGAGGCCACCGGAGCCACCGAAGGGGAGGCCAAACGGGCGGCCATGGCCGAGTTGGCCGCAATTTTCGAGTCCCGGGTCTATGCCCGGACCGTCCAGCAGGCCACCTCGTGGATGGGGGAGGGTTTGCCGGAACAGTTTGACAGGCAGGTGGAACAGACCGTTCGCATCCATACGGATGTTCAGTTGGAAGGCGCCCGCATTGGTCGCGTCCAACCGGATAAAGCCGCCGGCGGGTTCCGGGCCCTTGCCGTGCTGGACCGCCGTCAGGCAATCAGCCGGTGGCAGCGGGAACTGGCGGAGACCCAGATGACCATTGACGGCCAGGTGGAAGCCCTCGCCGGGGTCAAGGGACGGCTTTCGCGACTGGCGGCCCTGAACCGTATCACCGCAATGATGGTTCGCCAGGCGGCCATCGAAAGCCGGCTCTCCGTCCTGGGGCGCCCGGCAGCGCCAAGCCTCGATGATCGCTCGGACATCATCGTCCAGCGCGAACGGATGGCCCGTGACGTCTCCTTGTATGTTCAATTGGAAGGCAATCCGGCGCCGCCCTTCACGCGGCGTCTCAATGCCCTGCTGTCCGGCGATGGCTACACGCTTACCCCATACCGGGATGAAGCTGCCGGCCTGATCACCGGTACCATCCGTGTACAGCCCCTGGACCTGGGCAATCCGGATGTACGATTCATCAGAGCCATGGCCGACGTTCAACTGTTGGACATGGACACCGACGTGCAGATTGCCGCCTTCGATGAAAGCGTGAGGAAAGCCCATGTGGATGAGGGCGAAGCGGCCCGCCGTGCCGTGGCGGGCGTCGCGGAACAGGTCGCCAACAAGCTTGTGCATGCCTTGAATACGTTAGGGCTCGCACAAAATTAATTTCACATTTTTAGGGCCGATGCATCCCGCCTGGCGGTGTTGCGAAACATTCGGAATATAACCAATATTCCTCAGGTTCTCGCGCCTTGCCAGACGGGCGTCTCAACACTAACCAACGGCGAAATTATGTTTGTGCAAACCCTTGGTTGTGGAGGCCGAATGACCACCGGCCCAACAGTGATGATAACCGAAATCAAACCTATTTTGCAGGAGGCATCATGAAACGAACACTGATCGTCCTGACCCTGGTATCCTTAGCCCTGATGCTGGTTCTGGCAGGCTGCGGCAAGAAGGTGAAGAAGATCGACAACGAACGTTTCGAAGAAGAGTACGAGTATGCCCCGGATTGGGTGCTGGCTGAATACGACGGCGAAAAATTTTCTGCCGTGGGTTCGGCCCGCATCGGCAAGGGCGGCATCCAGTTTGCCCGCACCGAGGCACTGGGCAACGCCCGCAGTGAACTGGCCCGGCAGGTGTCGGTCAAGGTCCGCGGACTGGTGAACACCTTTGCCCAGCAGACGGGCATCGGCGACGACCAGACCATGGATGCCTTTTCAAAGCAGGTATCCAAACTGGTCACCGATGAGACGTTATCCGGTTCCCGGGAAAAGGACACGTGGATTTCTCCCAGCGAAGATATCTATGTGCTGGCCGTTCTGGAAACCGTGGAGGTTAAGGATAGCGTCCGCCGGCAGGTGATCTCCGGCTATCAGCAGGACAGCGCCAAATGGCAGGAGTTCAAAGCCAAAAACGGAAACGAAGAACTGGACGCGGAGATTGAAAAGGCCTTCCGTGAGGGACAATAAAAGGCCACATGTCAACTTCTAAACCCATATTGGTTACCGGCGGCACCGGTTATGTGGGCGGACGGCTCATTCCGCGCCTGCTGG
>CAYXXW010000554.1:0-1934 GCA_964469115.1 uncultured Melioribacteraceae bacterium | reverse complement strand
TCTATTATAATCACCATATGCATAATTAAAAGTAAAACCTAAATCAGGTGTCAAATCATAATTGATACCAACACCAATTGTGAAGCCTTGCTCACTATTCGGCAAGAATAAAGCCTTATAACCGCCTCTCAAGAAAATCATTTGGTTATAAGAAAATTCTAATCCTGAATTAACATATTCTTTATTATCATTTGGATGAACAGCATCAAAAGCGGCTTTTAGTTTAAAAAATCTTGTTTCAACTACATCCATAGCTAATCCAACTCTAAAATGGAGCGGTAAATCATTTGTTTCAGTTGAATATTTTCCGGGTATATTATTCGGTCCGGATTCGGGTGTTTCATTTGGATCAATATTTATTTGAAGATCTCTACCGTCTAACTGCATTTTAGTACCGAAGTTAGTTACACTTGCCCCAATTACAAGATCATTAAATGGTGTGATGTAATAGGTACCAACATCTAAAGCAACTCCGCTTGCACTACTGTTCCAAATTGATTCTTGAATATACTTGAATTGAAAACCGATTGAGAATCTATCAGTCAAATTTCTTGCATAACCAACACCCATTACTAATGAATTTGCATCCCAAGTTCTACCGTCGCCTTCAGGATATTCAATTGTTCGCACATCATCTTCGGGCACACTTAAAGAGGTGAAAGTGGCAAACAGTGTACCTAATCCATCTACGTTTACAAATCCGGCAGCATAATCAAAATTTATATCAGCTAACCAATTTGAATGATTAAACGCAACTTGACTTGTTCCTTTTGAACGAGATATTCCAGCAGGATTAAAATAAGCCGAATAGATATCATCGCTAACAGCTACATATGCATTACCCATACCAAGCGAGCGAGCGCCAGGAGCTATTTTAAGCACTTGCGCAGCAGTTGTACCTACTCTAGATATATCAACATCTGCTTGTGCAAGAGTATTTTTAACACACAGCAATGAAATTATAGTAAAAATAAATACTGCTATTTTTTTCATCTTATTCTCCAATAAAAGCATATCTATGAGAAATTTAATTTCGTAGACATATTTTAAATTTGCCATTTTATCTATTTAATTACTCCAAATCTTCCAATCTGTTCACCCACACCGGGGACATCTACATGGTAAATATATATACCGTATGATATTCGCATACCTTCGGAGCTTAATAAATTCCAATAAGCAATACTGCCATTATCATCTTTTACAATTGTATCAACAAGCTCACCGGTTAAGGTATATATTCTTATTGTACATTGTGGAGGAAGATTACGGAACTGTAATTCTCTTTCACCTCTCTTAGTTTGTGTCCTCCCGGGATTTTCAGAAACACTATAAGCTACATAAGGGTTTGGAACTACATAAATCTCATCAAGCTTGTCATTAACATTTGATGCAATATATTCTGATTTTTCGGTTTCAAAAATAAAAGCATCGCCTTTTTCAAAGGGTTTGCTAGTTACCAATTTATAAATATCGCCGTCTTTTGGTAGAACTTTATCGGTTACAGTTGTATCAAAATCAAAAGTTAACTGATATGTTACAGATGCATCAGTTGCTCCCTGTGGCTGAAAGATAATTCCTTCTCCCCAGTCCCACTGCCCATTATTTCTTTTTGATCCACTAGTTGGTTCATAGATTACAAAACTTGCCGGTTCTTCTAAATAATAGTTTGGAGCTTTTTCCTCAATATACCAAAGAGTAAAAGGAGCTGCTATTTTAAATGGTGGTATTATTGTATCCAGAGTATCCGCATCAGCCCAACCACCTCCAGCTAAAGTATCAGTGCTATTCCATCTAACTTCCCAATCAGCTCTCAGTTTAATTTTTGGAGCACCTAAAACCGGAGGGAATATTGCCTTATCTGTAATTGTTATATTACTATTAGTTATAAATCTGGATTCATCTTGATTAATTTTCAACTCATCTTCTTGAAC
>CAYXXW010000553.1:0-1937 GCA_964469115.1 uncultured Melioribacteraceae bacterium | reverse complement strand
TTTAAATATCTAAAAAACAAATCATTGTGAAATTCATAATCTGTTTTATTGTTTGTTCTTTTTTTATCTTTACTAGTTATGCTCAAATACTTTGGAAATAATAATGCAGTTGTTGGAAATTCTTCATTATTCAGTAATGCTTCAGAGATATTTGGAAAACCAGATATTAACAGCGGACTTATTGGAGGAGCTGCATTAGATGCGAAAAGTTTTGTGGCGATCGTCAACGCATTTTAGTGTAAAAACATAAAAATTTATTTCTAAGGGTATTCCCTGATTTTTTATAAATCAAGTAATACCCTTACTTTTTTTCTCTTATCTGTTGCTAGCTTGCAAACAATTATTAATCACAAAATATTCAGATCATGAAATTAATACTTTTTGCTTTATTTGTTACGCTAGCCATACAAGTTCAATCACAAACTTTTGAAGAAATAGATCAAGGTGCATTTGTTGGAACTAACTACCCTTCTATCGCAATAGCAAATATCGATGCAGGGTTAAATGACACGCAAGAAATTATTATTACTGGAAGTGGAAATTTTGGACGGAGCGCACATTTATATTCGCAAGATGTTAACGGAAACTATGTTTCTGTTGTAGGAACTTTTCTCGATGTAATAATCGATCAAGCTGCTGTTGCTTTTGGTGATATAGACGGTGATGGCGATGAAGATTTATTAATAACATCAGTAGTAACTAAACTCTATAGCAATGATGGGTTGGGTAACTTCACTGAAATTACTTCGCCTATCGCTAATGTTACGCAAGGGGCAATCGCTTTTTTTGACATCGATAATGATACTGATTTAGACCTGTTAGTGACGGGGTATAATCAAGATACTGCAGAAGATACTGCAGTTGATGTAGCGACTGTTTTATACACAAATGATGGAAATGGAAATTTTGTTGAAGTAATAGGAACTCCTTTTGAGAATGTGGCAAATAGTACCATCTCGTATACGGATATTGATAATGATGTAGATATTCTTATTACCGGGTCAAAATGGAATTTTCAACATACTGCAAATCTATATACTAATGATGGTAGTGGTATTTTTACTGAAGTAGCAGGAACTTCTTTTGAGCCTGTAGCACAAGGATCTACAGCTTTTGCAGATATTGATAATGATGGGGATCAAGATATATACCTTACGGGTAGAGATTGGCAAAGTCAAGCTTTTGGGACAGTTTATATGAATAATGGTTCTGGTGTTTTTTCAGAAAACCCAAATACAGGTTTAACCGCAGTGCAAGAGAGCTCGATCGCTTTTGCAGATGTTGATGGCGATACAGATTTAGATGTGATGATTACCGGTTTAGGAACGGGTGGATTATTTGTAAATGACGGTTCTGGAAGTTTTACAGAGGTTGCCGGATTGCCATTTGGTGTATTTACAAGAAGTGCTATAGCATTCAAAGATTTTGATAATGATAATGATTTAGATTTAATAATCGCAGGTTATTCAATAAACGCTGGTGATTTCCGTACAAAACTCTATAATAATACTAATGTTTTAGGAAATACAGAATTTATTGAAGTTGTAGAATCTATAATCTATCCAAATCCTGTACAAGATAGCTTTACAGTTCAACTGCCCGAAGAATATTTAAATAATTTTAATCAAATAGCATTTAACCTGTATGATTCTACAGGAAAAAAAGTAGTTTCTATTCCTGATTTCTCTTCAGAAAATAACCAGATAGATATTCAAAAATTAAAAAGCGGATTGTATGTCTATGAAATTATTAGTTCAGAAAGAATGAGTAGTACAGGGAAATTGGTAAAAAAGTAACAATTAATAAAACATATAAGATGAAAAATTTAATAAAAATAGTATGTATTGTCATTGTAAGCTCTTTAAATACAGTTCAAGCGCAGTGGTATCAAATAGGGCAATTAGAAGGGTTAGAAAGCCCAAGTAGAGCAGGATGGT
>CAYXXW010000552.1:0-1944 GCA_964469115.1 uncultured Melioribacteraceae bacterium | reverse complement strand
ACAGTTACGTGGGCTCTGAACTAATATTTATTTATGGGCTGGGTTACTTCAACAAAATCATCTTCCTAGTCTAAACAAAATCACCAGCTTGAAGTCTGTAAAAGTTAATACCACCTTTATTTTTTAGTTTGAGTTCATTTTCATGTCAATTGTTTTTAAATTTCATGTAGAACCAGCAATTATTTCTAACGGTGCAATTGTAATCTAAAAGAGACCAATAATCACCATTTTCGTAGCGTCTCTCACTTTCAACTTTAGAAGCAAAACTGCATGCGTCTAATCCATAAACTTGGAACTCTAATGTATTATTCTCAGTAACAGATAATGGTACACCGCTCCCTTCAAAATATGATGTATAAGTTATATCATTGTCAAAACAAGTATCATGTGAGTAATGTATAACCGAATATTCTGCCATTAAAGTTGCATGATCAATTGTAACAGTAATTCTGCCTGTGTCTAATAAACAAACAATTGTATTATTCCAAACTGCTGTGAATTTATTACTGGTAAAACTGCCAGGCCCAGATCCTACTACGCTTACCTCTGCGTTGGTTGGAGGGGAATCATAAATTCCATCAGCACCAAAGTGAATTTCGCACCAATTGTATGAAAAGTCGACAACATTATCAGATTTTTCTAAAAGTGCTAGATCCGCATAACCTAAATATTTAAGATTAGTATATTTGGTTCCCCATGGTTGCCAGTGCCATTTAGGCTTAGAATTATTCATCCAAGATGTAACGGTAGTAGGAGGATTATTGCTTGTATTTGTTAAATCATCAAAGAGATCTAAGCTCCACTTACATGCATAATCAGTATTAACGATCCAATCAAAGCCAAAATACCCGCCAGCTCCAGCAGTATAATGCATTGTTTCCGGCCAGCTGCCTAAATAGCTAGTGCAAAATCCTCCATAAATTAATGTAGTATCAGTTTTAAAGTTATTGTTGTCAGAAATAAACTTTGGACTAATATAAAAATGAGTCCCACCATAAAGCTTCACAATTGGGATAATTCCATTCACAATCTGCTGCTTATATTTATTGAATGAAGCAGCTGAATATCGTTCACCTGTCATTAAATAAACCTCTTTCACATCATTCTTTGAGGGCCATGCCCAACCATGTGAATATATATGTATTACTCCGTAACCATTTAATTCTTCAAACCTTTGTAAAGTGGCATCGCCGTCTTTATAAATAATAGGTTTTTGATAACCAGCTGCCGGGAACCAATCATTATAGTCATCAATTATTTGGTCTGCCCATTTTTTCCTTTCTGGATAACTATAATGAGGATTGATGAAGATTGTTTTTTTTGAATTCGGAGTAATGTTATTAGAATTGTTCCTTTTTGAAATTTTAGAATTGTTATAATTACTAGTAATTGTTCCCCCACTGTCTGGAATATCTAACGGGTTGAAAAATATTCCGCCACGAATTCCACTCTTATATTGAATTGCAATCCCTTGTTCATCTGCTTTACCCCACTCAATTAAGGAATCTTGCAAAAATACATTAAGAACTGAATCCATAGCAGACAGAGTATCCATTTCGTTCAGTAAATTTTCTAACAAGTTATAGTTATTTTCTTGGGGTGTTACAACTTGTTCATAAACTAGTTCAGTATCAAGAGTGGAATTGGTTTCAGTGGGACTTTCTTCATTTGAGCACCCCAAAAAAATAATAACAGATAGGCTAAAAAGTGGAATTATCCTTTTCATTTTTATTCCAAAATATATTGAAAGGAACAACACCTTAAGAGAAGCATAGCAGATATAAATGAGAGAAAGTTACCAACCACGAGGAAAAACGTTTCTCTCAAGGTGTATAATTTATTTAAGCAATATTCCCGCAAAAAAACTGCGGGATTTCGTCCCAATAAATTGGGACTCAACTTCTACTTAATTAATATCATCTTCTTTGTCTCAACAAAATCTCC
>CAYXXW010000551.1:0-1947 GCA_964469115.1 uncultured Melioribacteraceae bacterium | reverse complement strand
TGGGTAGATCAAGCTGCATCTGCAACAGGTTCTATAGATACACATTCAGATGTTGACACCAGCACTTCAGCACCAACCAGCGGACAAGTATTAAGTTGGGATGGCACCAATTGGGTCCCTGCTGATGATATTAATACTGATACGTTAGATCAATTGGGTTGTTCTAATGGACAAGTAGCTAAATGGAATGGATCAGCATGGGTATGTGCCGATGACATAGATACTGATACTGACACTACTTACACGGGTTCTAATGGCGTAACATTAGCCGGTGTTGATTTTCAACATACGGATACTTCAGCAATTGCAGATGCTGATAATGCAAATGGTGTCGTCTTACAAGATTTGGCTTTTGATAGTTTTGGCCATGCCACTACTCTTGGGTCTGTAGATTTAGATGGACGTTACTATACAGAAACAGAAATGCAAACTTCTGGTAGTTCAAACCTACATTGGGATAATCTTACCAATGTACCTGCAGATATAGCCGATGGTGATGATGTTGGTGCACAAAAAATTGACGATCTCAGTGATGGGAAATCTGATACTAATGGTTCATCTGTCTTTTTAGGTGTCAATGCAGGTGCTGCAGATGACGCTTCTAATAATCAAAATGTAGGTATAGGTTTTGAAGCTTTAAATAATAATACAACAGGGAGTAGGAATACAGCAAATGGTTATCAAACATTGTATTCTAATACAACAGGGTTTTGGAATACGGCGAATGGATGGCAAGCAATGGCTACTAATACAACAGGGGCTAGGAATACAGCAAATGGTCATGAAGCTTTAAGGAGTAATACAGAAGGATCGTATAACACAGCAAGTGGTTTTTATGCCTTAAAAAGCATAACAACAGGTAACTACAATACCGCTTTAGGATATAGTTCTGGTGATCAAAATCAAACAGGTAATAGAAATGTATTTTTAGGAAATTCTGCTGGTTATAATGAACTAACTAGTGACAAACTCTATATAGAAAACTCATCTGCCGATGCAGATAATGCTTTAATTTATGGGGAGTTTGATACTAATATTTTAAGAACTAACTCTCAGTTTCAAATAGGTAATCCTACAGGTACTGGATATGCTTTTCCAACAGTAACTGGTACTACTGGTCAAATTTTGAAATTGAACGCCACCGGAGATCTGATTTGGGGAGCTGATGACAATACTACATATACTGCTGGGACAGGTCTTGCTTTAGCCAGTAATGTTTTTTCATTAAACTCGGGAATAAACAATCTAACCGATGTTGACACTTCCACCATAACACCCACGACAGGACAAATGCTAAAATGGGACGGTAGTAACTGGGTGCCTACTGATAGCCCTTCTAATTTTTCTGTCATAGATTTAAATCTTGGAGGTAGTCCAAGTGGTGATTTTAGTGCTGCCGCAAACACTTCTTGGCAGATCATTCCTTTTGGTTTTGAGGTTGTGGATACAAATGCTGAGTTTGATAATACATTTCCTAATTATAGATTTACTCCAAACACTGCTGGCTATTATATGGTAAATGCACAATATACTATTAAGGCTACAGCTTCTACTGCTGAATTCGGGATATCAATTTATAGAAATGGATTAGCATATACAGAAGAAAGTTTTAATCATTCAAATAGTGGAATAATTACTCGTCAAATATCAAAATTAATTTATTTTAACGGCTCATCTGACTATGTTGATGTTAGAGTTAAGATTGATGGAGGTACTGGACGTATTGTAAATGGTTGGGCTGGTAAAACTTATTTAGATATTCATAGAGCACGTTAATCAATAATACAATATGCTAAAAAAGTAAAAAACAGGATTTCCAAAAGGAGGTCCTGTTTTTTTTAGTTGAAGTCGTTAAAACATGATTAGCTATTGCTTAAAAAGATACTGAATCAAGTTCAGTATGACTCTTTTCAAACGAACAAAAGACAAAAAGACTAAACATCAATT
>CAYXXW010000550.1:0-1947 GCA_964469115.1 uncultured Melioribacteraceae bacterium | reverse complement strand
CCATTACCTAATCTATAGCCTAAACGTGCCTTAGAAAGCAAATATGGAGCGTTTGACATACTTTCCATACCGCCGGCAATAATAACATCTGCATCACCGCATCTAATTGCTTGATCAGCCAACATTACTGATTTTAGTCCGCTTCCGCAAACTTTATTAATTGTCAGACATTCAATTTTATCGGGTAAACCGGCTCCAAGAGCTGCTTGTCTAGCAGGAGCCTGACCAAGACCTGCTGATAAAATATTACCCATTATTACTTCATTAATTTCTTCAACGGGTATATTTGTTTCATCAATAATACTTTTAATGGCTCTGGATCCCAATTCAATAGCAGAAAGTGGAGATAAACTGCCGTTAAACGAACCTATTGGTGTCCGTTTAGCAGCAACTATAACTGATTTTTTCATGGATGTTCTCCTTCAGGTCGACGGAAAATGAAAATTTTTAGAAGTCAGTATAATATTTATACTTCAAAGGATAAGCAACATTTTAATTTCCCGCAAGGACCCGTATATTTTGAAATACTTGTAGAAATATTATTTTCAATTGCAATATCTGTAGTTATTCTCTTAAAATTAGTTAGAAATGAGGAGCAGCAATACTCTCTTCCGCATGTGGCAATTCCGCCTAATCTTTTAGCTTCATCACGCACACCAATTTGTCTAAGTTCAATTCTCGTCTTAAAAGTCGATGCAAGCCTCTTTGCTAATTCTCTAAAATCGACTCTACCATCAGCAGTATAAAAGAAAAATAGTTTTTTCCTATCAAATTGATAGTGAATATCAACTAATTTCATGTCGAGAGATAATTCTTCAACTAATTTTATGAAAATTTCTTTTGCCTCATGTGCATTATTGATATTATTAAGATGCTTCTCAATGTCATATTCTGAAGCAGTTCTCTCAATAACTGGAAATGTTTCACCATCAAGTTCTTGTTTTAGCTTTTTAAAATTGGCTAGATCACCTAGTTCAAGCACTGTAGCAAATTCATATTCTTTTTGAATCTTAACTATTATATAATCATTTAATTTCAATACAAGGTTCTTAGAATTTTCACAAAAGTGAATTCCTAAAAATCCTTTGCATTTAGCAATTACATAATTATGTTTAGTGGCTGGTTCATTTCCATCCTCAACAACTTCCGTAATAGGACGATCAACATTATTATTATGCAGTAATTCCTTTGTGATTTTCTCTTGTACAAGGTTACTGTAATTATCTGTTATCAATTCATTATCAAGAAATGAAGAGTGATTTTTATTGGGTTGGTCTTTATCAGTCATATTTTTTCATTCCAGTAGAAGCTAGTTCAAATATAACATTCATCACCAAGATATTCAAGTTTACATTGCTATTAGGAGAATTTCGATATTCAACTAATTTGCTTGTCAGTCTATTAATATCTGTGGTTTTAAATCGTGCATTAAATTTTTCAAGGGTTTCTAAGTATTTTTTAAAGCTAATCTTTTCCACATTAAATTTTTCTTTTAATGAGTCGTTTAACCAAGCAATAATTAAATCAACAATTATTTGAAAAGATTTAACTGAATTCTGATCAATTACATCTGTGAACTCTTTAAAGGCAGTTTGAAATTTTCTAGCTAATGAATATCTTAATATTAAGATAGTTCTTGATAAATACTTTTGAAAATCATTTTCAATTAGAAATAAGGCTTTTGAAACAGATCCGTTTGCAAAAGGTATTACATTTTCAAAATCCTCTGATTTAATCTTATACCTTTCAGTTAAAATATTTTGTAAATGTTCATCTTTTAGTGGAGAAAAATTTATTTCCCAGCAGCGGGATTTAATGGTTGTTAATAAGATTCCCGGGTTATCTGTCAATAATATATAAATGATGCCTTCAGGTGGTTCCTCCAAATTTTTCAAGAATGCATTCTGTGCTTCAATACTCATCTTATGGGCATCAGAAATAATTATT
>CAYXXW010000549.1:0-1960 GCA_964469115.1 uncultured Melioribacteraceae bacterium | reverse complement strand
GGGAATTGAACTCTTTTTCACATTCAAAAATGTGAAATAAAAATAGCCTATAAGCAGAATTCCATACAATACAACAAAAACATATTTAAACGGTTCCGCGATAGACCTCAATATGTAAAACAGTAATGTATACAACCAAATGTGAGGGATAATTTTGTTTCTATCTAGCACTATCTAAGTGTAAATTGGTCAAAAAGGGAGAATTAAAGCCTATAAGTTATGAAATATGTCTTGAAACCATCCATCGATAGAGTACTTTTCATAGATATCTTTGGGTAACTCCTCATAGCTATTCTTCCAGTATTCCAGATTGAATTCAGGTGCTTTTCTGTCGATTATTGCGATGTTGGAGGCGGAAAAGAAATCGTAATTTCTAACAGAGGTGTTTGTAGTTAGTAGTTTCTTTTTTGCACCTATCATTTCAATCGTCCTCATAGTTAAACCAGTCTGTTTCGGATGCTGAATGTCAATAACAACCTTTGTTCTTTTCATCAGGTCAATGACACTATCTTTGGAAATTGATTTGAGCTTGATTTCTTTGATTGGTATTGTTCTCAGTCGCCTGTCAAATAGTTTTCTGGCAATAAATACAAGGGGACTTTGAATATATAGGTAATAGTACACATTTAACCCATGTTTCTCAGCTTGGTTTTTGATCGCTTTTAGGAAAACCCATCTATCGCTGTGAACAGTTCCAATGAAAAGAAGGTCTATCTCCTTTTTTGCATTGTATTCTGCACAACTCTTATAATCATCCAGATAAAATAAAGGTCTGAAAATAAGTGATTCTATGTTTTGGGAATCATTAATATCGAAGGTGAGTGTTCGATCAAACAAGGGTAGATTTGATTGGAGTTCCTTATAATTAAGGATTGAATCCCATAAATACAATATGAATTTTGCATTTGGGAATGCACTCCTAAACTTGCTTAATACTTGTTGGGTTAGCGCTTCGCCTTTAATAAAAAAGACGATATCATAATTCTTATTCTTATTCCGAGAGATTATTCTGGTATAGTATCTTGCAGAATAGAACGAAAGTGACCTTCGATATATCCTAATAATGGCTTTGATAAAAACATTGGACGATGGCCTATCATCATATAAATCTACCTTAGCCCCAAAACTGAGGAGTTTATTCTTTATTTCAATATCATAATTAAAGAAAGGTGGAGCAAAAAGTAATATATGTTTATCTTTCAATTCCATCACTTATAAAGGCCCTTGTTTTTCATCTCTTCAATTGAATCCAGAAATCCATCTTCCTTAATATCTTGCTCATTAACCCAAGCCACAAATTTAGCAATTCCCTCTTCAAAACTAACATTCGGTGAATAGCCTAGTATTTTTTTTATCATAGTCAGATCCGAATAATTACTTCTAATATCTCCGATCCTATAGTTGCCTGATATCTTAATATTTACACTTGAGTTAAATTTCTCTTTAAGCAACTTAGCAATTTCAATAACACTGGTTTGCTCGCCCGATCCCACATTTAAACAGTGGAAGTTAGCTTTGTCCGTTTCTATGCCTAATAAAGTTGCTTTTACTACATCATCGATGTATACAAAATCCCGACTTTCTTCACCATCTTCAAATATCAGAATATCATTCCCATTTTTTATTCTTGTTGAGAATATCGATAGTATACCAGTATAAGGATTGGAAAGGGATTGTCCAGGTCCATAAACATTCTGATAGCGCAAAGAAACTACAGGGATATTTAAGGATTTACCTGCAATCATGCTCATTTCCTCCTGAGCCTGTTTAGTAAATCCGTAAATGGAGGTTGGATGTATTTTTGAATCCTCGCTAGTAGCCTGTTGATTTGCATTCTTTCCACAGATAGGGCATTTAACCTGGAAGTCTCCCAATTTCATATCATCATTTTTCCTACTCAAAGGATAAACAACTCCATCTGCATCGCATTTGTATTTGCCTTCTCCATAAATGGCCCTGG
>CAYXXW010000548.1:0-1960 GCA_964469115.1 uncultured Melioribacteraceae bacterium | reverse complement strand
TGATAGGACGAATAAATGCCTTCCATACATGATGTTGCAAAATTGGCCAAAGTTTCGATTGCGACGGTATCTCGTGTCATTACAAATAATGCTCCTGTCGATGAAGCGACCCGCAAACGAGTAGAAACCGCCATAGAAGAATCCGGATACCGACCAAATATCGTCGCACAGAGCCTTCGCTCAAAAAGCGGAAAGCTAATTGGGTTGCTTGTTCCAGGATTGGGAAATCCCGCGTTCACAGGTTTCATCGAAGCTCTTGCTCATGCAGCTGAAACTCGCGGATTAGGATTGATTATCGCTGATAGCCGTAATGACCCGGACACAGAGATTCATGCTATCGATTCCATGCTCCGGCGGAATGTTGACGGTATAATTCTGTCTCGAGTATCGGATAAGAGTCGTGTTCTGGATCATTTCGTCAAGAAGAATGAGAAACCAGTCCCTCTGGTTGTCGTTGATAGAGCTTTGCCCCATGAGGATATTCCGAATGTGGTTGTCGATAATTATGAAGCCGGTTTTATCGCTGGAGACCATCTAGCTTCCGTCGGTTGTAAAAGGATTGCCTGTGCAAGTGGCCCTCGGGACATAACCTTGGTTCGAGATCGGAATCGGGGGTTTTCCGATGCTTTGGCTGCGCGGCGGATACCCTTTGACGAGACTATGGTATATGAATGCGATTTCTCGTTTGAAAGCGGAAGGGATACGATTATCAGCCACTGCTCTGACCCTGCTGAGTTCGACGGTATTTGGTGTCACGACGACGTCATCGCCCTTGGAGTAATGTCAGCCCTCCATCAATGCGGGAGACAAGTCCCTGAGGATGTTGCCGTAATGGGTATGGATGACATACCTTTTTCACGAATGTGCCACCCTACTCTCACGACAATAGTACAACCCTACAATGTGATGAGCGACACCGTGCTATCGCTAGTTGAGACAATGAAGACTGGCGAGAAACTGGCAGAAAATCATATCGTCCTTGACGTTGCTATAGAAATTCGGGGGTCGACGGACAGGCTTGGGTGTATCAGGCCGGTTTCGAAAAATATGCATCAAATGAAACGACAGCTATAAGAATCAGACCTTTGATTACATCCTGCCAGTTGGCTTGCACACCCAGGATAAGCAATGCATTGAAAAGAACCCCGAGTACCAACATTCCGAACAGGGTTTTGACGACACTGCCTTTTCCACCGGATAGACTTGTTCCACCGATTACCGTTGCCGCTACAACGGAAAGAGCCAAATCATTACCAAAAAGTGAATTACCGGAATTCAATCGGCACGCCATAATGATCCCGGCGAAAGCAGTAACGGCTCCGAGGATCACAAAGACAATGAATTTATAATAGACAACATTGATTCCGGCCATCGCAGCGACGGTCATGTTTCCACCTGTCGCAAAAATGTTTCGACCGAATTTCGTATATTTCAGCACAAGATGCCCGATTACAACGAGCGTGAGGAACATGTAAACAATGAAAGGAATTCCGAGAAAAGATCCATTACCAAGATTATACATGCCGTCGTGAACATAATTGATCGGTTTTCCATTCGTGTAAAATAGTGCCAAACCTTTCAAGGACACCATCGAGCTCAATGTCGCGACGAACGCGCTGATCTTCACCTTGGCCACAAGAAAGCCGTTTATTGATCCAACCAGAATACCTATCGCCAGAGTCATAACGACCGCCACCACGAATCCGTAGTTCTTTGCAGTATCGATAAACACTATTGTGGTTACGGCAATCAAGGATCCGACGCTCAGATCAAATTCGCCGCATATAATGGCGAACGTCATCGCACAAGCAACGATTCCATAAATCGAGATTTGAGTGAATATGTTGATCAGGTTGGGCGCTGTAAGAAAAGACCGGGATAGAGCAGTCATCAAAACAACCAGGAATATAAGGGCCACGATAACGATATTTTCCCGAAGGAAGATCTTGAAGTTCAGTGT
>CAYXXW010000547.1:0-1966 GCA_964469115.1 uncultured Melioribacteraceae bacterium | reverse complement strand
TAGGAGGTATTTTTATTGTCGGATACACCTTTCTTGGAGGATTTCTTGCAGTCAGTTGGACCGATGTAATACAGGGAACTATTATGTTCTTTGCAATTATTTTTGTGCCGGTTTTTGCTGTTATAGATAATGGCGGATTCCAATTTACACTTAATGAAATTGCCGTTTTAAATATTGAATATCTAAATATATTTACTGACAGCGAAGGAAATATAATTTCACTTATTACGATTTTTTCTCTACTTGGTTGGGGATTAGGATATTTTGGACAGCCTCATATTTTAGCTAGATTTATGGCAATCAGTGATGTTAAGCAAATGGGAAAAGCAAGAAAGATAGCAATGTCTTGGGTTACTTTTAGTCTTATTTTTGCAATGTTGCTTGGGATTATTGGATATGCAATATTTCCAACTAGTCTACAAGGCAGTGATTCAGAAAAAATATTTATTCTAATGGTTGAACAATTGATTCATCCTTTATTCGCCGGAATATTATTAGCAGCAATTTTAGCAGCCATTATGAGTACTGCAGATTCGCAGCTTCTTGTTGCATCATCTGCATTAACTGAAGATATCTATAAAGCTCTAATTAGACCAAATGCCTCACAAAAGGAATTAGTATGGATTAGTCGTGCATGTGTGGTAATCATCGCTCTGATAGCTCTTATGATTGGTTTGGATCCCAATTCGAGTGTGCTTGATCTGGTTGCATATGCTTGGGCAGGGTTTGGTGCTACTTTTGGTCCTATTATAATTTTAAGCCTCTATTGGAAGGGGATTACTGAAAGAGGAGCGATTGCAGGAATGCTGATAGGTGGAATTACAATAATTGTTTGGAAAAATTTAAGTGGTGGAATATTTGATCTTTATGAAATTATTCCGGGATTTATACTTGCAACATTAGCAATATTAATTTTTAGTGATAAAAATATCCCTAATGTATCTCAAATTGATAGTGATTTTAAAGAGATTGAGAATATTTAATTAGTACTAATTTAAGAGTGTAAAAGAAATTAGTAATAAAAAAACATAAAGGGAACCTAAGCTCAATAGAGTAAGTTTACGCTTTTTCAGTTCATCTTCAAAAACCTCTTCTTCCTCTGCTAATGTGTGACTGATGAAATCTTCAGAATCATTCACAATAAGTTTGCTGCGGTTTAGATATGTTATTTCGTTCAAGGTTAATTTCTCCATTAATGATAGTTTACTGATCGTCAGTTAGAATTTTGTAAAGCTTATCATGATTCTTTGGAAATTTCTTGTAGGTTAGGTTGATTAAAACAAATAATCCGAACAGTAGAATTAAATAAACAATATCAATATTTCCCATGTTTCCTCACAGCTATTAGGTTAGTAAGTACTATCGAATTATTTAATTAAATGTTAATGATGTAATAATTAGTTTTACTTAAAAACGATTGTAAGATATAAAACTTTATAACTTATTGCAAGGAAATAATTTATAAAATTAATATAAAGTAATAAATTAGATTAATCACCTAACTATATACTAATAGGAGCCCCTATTTTTAGATATTATTTCAATCTATTATCACTAAAATATTCTGTTTGTAAGCTGATTTATTATTAAAATTGTATGAATTATTCTAATTATTTTTTGATATCAAATTTTACTGGATGTTAAATGGAAATAGAAAAAATACCATATAAATTAATTGGTAAAATTCAGCATTATGATTGGGGAACCAAGAATAATGATGCATTTATTCCGAAATTTTTAGGAATTAACTATGAAGTTGATCGACCATATGCTGAATATTGGATTGGCATTCACCCAAAGGCCCCGGCAGAGATTATTATTGCTGACCAAAAATATTCTTTAAGCGAGGTGGTAGATAAAATCCCGATTGAAATTTTAGGTGAGCGAGCTGCCCAAAAATTTGATAATAAAATTCCTTTTCTTCTTAAACTTCTATCGATAGATAAGGCTCTCTCAATTCAAGCCC
>CAYXXW010000546.1:0-1968 GCA_964469115.1 uncultured Melioribacteraceae bacterium | reverse complement strand
TAATTAACTCCTTTAGTTTATAGATGTTTCGCATATCTTTGATAATTTGGTTCCAACTAGAAAACGTTAGGGGAGCCAGACAATAACCAGCCCTTTAGCCTTAGCTGAAGGGCTTTTCTTTATATTAAATTATTTTCCAGTAAAAGAAGGATTTTTAGAATAAGTATAGTATGTTATAAATAGTGTGAAGTTTAAGTTAATATTCGCTTAGAAAAGTAAATATAAAATAAAATTAAATATTGTAACCTGTATGAAAGTAACAGGAGAGACTTTTTCTTTTTATAAAAAGAGAAAAAGAGCCGAAGAGGCAAGATGCCAAAAGCATCCGAACTTTCAGGCAAAAGGACCGTTACCGGACAGCACTCTGGAGAGCTTTATACTAAAAAGCACCGATGGGGCAATTCCTAATCTTTAGGAAATTCCTTACATGGTTTACTTTCATGAAAAGTTATTTCCTAATCTATTATAGGAAGAATTTTCCAGGTAAAAGGACAGAGCAAGAAAGTAATATAGTTATTTTCTTAATCTGTCTTATTTATTGTCTAAAATATTGATCGTCGTGAATTGAAATTTTATAAGGGTAAACTATCCCGAAAAGGTAGGGTATTAAATTAATTAATCGGAATAAAAATTCAGAAATTAAAAGTACTATAAATAATCCATATATCTATATAATATTTTAGGAGGCAAAAAATGTTGAAGAAAAGAAATTTACTCTTTCTCTTTCTGCTTATACTGGGAATCTTGCTTTTAACCAGCTGTTTTCTTAATCCCCCTACCACAGAAGGGATACTCAAAGGTCAAGTTATGGTACCGGAAGGGTCAATACTGACAAAAGACCTCATTGGCCAAGCCCTGCCTGATGCCACAGTCAACATCATTGACCTTACAACCGGTGCAATAATAGCTACTACCATAACCGATTCCAACGGCTACTACCAGGTCTCTGTCCCTGCCGGTGGCCCCTATCTTTTAGAAGCAGCCAAGGATGGAATTAAACTGGAGCAGATTACCTATTCCGTTGAAGTAGGCATCGAGTATGACATGGGGACAGCGGATTGCGTGACCACCGCAGCAGCTCTTATTGCCCAGACACTGATAGACGAGGGAGATAATCCGGCTAATATCAATTGTGTTGTTATTATAGCAGATCCCAATTTTGACGATGTGTCAAGTATCGTATGTAGTACCATAATAGCCGGTGGAGACCCCACTACTTCAGCTCTCGTCCAGCAAGCAGTAGAGGATTTCCTTCATCCACCAACACCAACTTCATCACCTACTCCTGTACCTGCTTCACCAACACCAATCAACATCAAAGCAATTCTCGGTCTAACCTCACCGGTAGAAGGCGCCATTCCGGTAACCACAATAGCTGCAACAGCTCAATACACAGGAACCGTAACATGGCTTCCCGTAGATGATCCGTTCCAGGGATACAAAGTTTACGTAGCAACGATTATGCTCATACCGAAAGCAGGATTTACCTTAACAGGTGTGGCTGCAAATTTCTTCACGGTAGTTGGAGCGACAAATGTTTATAATACAACTGATTCAGGTGTAGTAACCGCAATATTTCCGACAACATCCGGTCCAGTTGATGCGTATTTTGTCACCACCGAACACTTAAGCACGGAAATAGCAGGCACACCTTTTAGTGTAACGATTACAGCAAAAGATAGTTCAGGAAATACTGCGACCGGCTATACCGGTCCTCATGCCGTAGTCTGGACCTGGAATGCAAACAATTCTCCTTTAGGCACAGCACCCACCAAACCAGACAATGGTAATCAAACCTTCTCAGCTGGTGTTGTAACAGTAACAGGTTTTACCCTGACCAATTCAAGCGAGATGCCAACCATAACGGCAACAGCAGACAGTATAAGTAGCAGCACTTCTACTATAAAAGTAAATAATGGCTCTTTGAGTTGTGTCAAGATTGAAGATGAAGCAGGAGGCACAGGCAAC
>CAYXXW010000545.1:0-1970 GCA_964469115.1 uncultured Melioribacteraceae bacterium | reverse complement strand
TTATTAATATTCTCCATTTCTTCGCTAGTATCTTCAATTCTATCTACCATTAAGTTAAATGACTTAGCCAAATAACCAATCTCATCGTTTTTAACTATTGGGGCGCGAATTGATAAATTTCCGCCTCGTATTTTCTCAACAATTTCTACCATTGTGGAAAGTGGTTTTGTAATTATATAACCAATATAGAAAACTGCTAAAGCACCAAGTAGGAATATTACAAAACTTACAATGCTGATATTATCTTTAATATCGCCAACTTCTACATGTAGCTCATTTAAAGAGTAACCCATATATAGATTTCCGACCTCTTCATTGTTTATATTAACCGGAGATTTAACTCTATAAGTCGAATTATCTGCAGTAATGGGTTCTTCTTCACAGTTTTGATAATCTGAGGTATACGCAGAAGCTAATTTATAATCATGGTAAATTGATCCATCGGGCAAATGAATCACTAAATATTCAATTTCTTCATTTTTAAGCAAAGGAGCAATTTGTTCAATAGTTGCATCAAAGTCTTCAAAAAATATTGCGCTTGCTACACTATATGAAGCTATTTCCACCAGAGTATTTACTTTATCTTTCAATCCCTCAAGTTGACGATCTTCAAATTTTGCAGGGAAGTAAAAATATACAAATACAGAAATTGCTGAGATAACTATTGTAATTAAAAATATTAATTTAGTCTTTATGGAATGTAAATGGCTATGCACTTTATTAGTTCATTATTTTATTGAAAAATTTCGAAGAAGCTGTGAACTAAAATTTACTCCTTCTGATTTTACTGATTGTACAAGCTTAATGGGTTCAAATTCTACTTTAAGAAAAGACTCAATAGAATTTTTAGTTGAATCATCTCCTTGTGCGAGACTATAGCCAAAACTGACTACAAGTATTAATAATATTTTAATGAATCTATCTTTCATTTACTTTGGTGATAATTACCTAGTATTGTCGGAATATTCTTTGATTTGTTTAAACATATACTAATTGTTAACTATTTATATAAAAGCATTAGCTATAACCTAATGGGCTATTTATAGAATAGAAGACTTTTCTAATTTGCATCCAGAACCCGTTACGGTATTGTCTTCATTAATTGAAACCGTGTAAGTATTACAATAATTAGCAAGTAATAAATATTCTACAGGATCTTGAACGCCTTGAATATTAACTGTAAACTTAATTTCTCCGGGTGCAAAAGTACGCTTTTCTGATGAAGCGCCAGGTTGAATATTATTTATATTTTCAGTATTGCCACCACTTGTTTTAATCTTGATATCAGCTTTTTCAGTACCGTTATTTGTTAAAATAACACTGGGATTTTCTTTATCACATCCATTATCGCATCCGGCAAAAACAAATAATAAAGACAATGCTACTACTGTTAAACTTTTTATTGCTACTCCTATCATGCTTTAATTATCCTAACATGAATTTTTCATGGCCTTACATGCTAATTATTCTAATCAACTAATTATTTATACTCTATGTTTACCAAAATCAGATTGCCGCTTTTGTAAATATTTAGCTTCTATTTTTATAGCTGTACTTGAGTATAAAATATTGCCTCTTCCATTTCAAAAAGAACTATAATGACAACTCAATCATCGTTTTATTTAGCAAAATATTAAGATTCAATTTAGCTTATCCATTAAGCATTGTTATAACTTTTGCAATTGAAATGAATGGCGCAATATGAGATAACTAGATATGAAGCTTATTTGAATTTTAACTGATAAAACCAATTTAAGAGAAATGATATTAAAATTATTTTCGGCGATCAATTACATGCAGAAGGGTCTTTATATTGGTTTCTAGTATTAAACTTTATCTACTCTAACGTACAACACCTTAAATATTATAAAAAAAATGCGATAATTCGTTAGTTATATTCTTTAAGAAAGTAATCGATGAACTCAATAGATATTAGTAAAAAAAGTAGAAAAGTCTATTTCGCAATTGGA
>CAYXXW010000544.1:0-1980 GCA_964469115.1 uncultured Melioribacteraceae bacterium | reverse complement strand
CTTTGGATACTAAGCTACTGCTTTAATTTTGATTGGAAATTTAACTGAAAATGTTGTTCCTTTGCCTGGTTCACTATCTACTTCAATAGCTCCACCAAGCAGATCCACAAACTTTTTAGTAATAGAAAGTCCTAATCCACTGCCCTGAAAATCTTTTGTAAATCCTTCACTAAGCTGTTTGAACTCTTCAAATATTTTGGGTACGTCTCGCTTATTCATTCCTACACCGGTATCACTTACTTGCAAACATAAACTCGGGTCAAAGGAATCTCCGCCAATAGAGGATTTTATTTCAATTTTTCCTTTTTTGGTAAATTTGATTGCATTATTAATTAAATTTTCAAGAATTACTTTTATCATTCCAACATCTGTTGAAAATTTTAAAGAATCCGCATGTACGTCTATTATTAACTCAAGTCCCTTCATCTTAGCCATTGCAATAAAATTCTGATAGGTTTCTTTTATCACTTCAATAACATCAACTTCAGCATATTCAATTTCAAATTTATCAGATTCAATACGGGCTAAATCAAGCACAAGACTAAGAGTGCTAAGTAATCTATTACCTGTTCTGTTTATCCCTTGAGCCATTTCTTTCGCTTCTTCATCCTCAATAACATTGCTTAGTAAATCTGAATAACCTAGAATTCCAACCAAGGGAGTTCTAAGTTCATGACTCATATTTGCTAAGAATACTGATTTAGCATTGTTAGCGATTTCGGCTCTTTCTATTGCCATCAAAAGTGCTTCTTCGGTTTGTTGATGTTCCAATATCTCATTTTCTAATTTCTTTGTTCTTTCATTTACCAATTTTTCAAGATGATTTTTATGTTTGGTTAATTCAGCTTCATTCAATCTCAATGAATTTTCAACCTCTTCCCTCAGATCAATATTTTCTTGCAGTAAGATATTATCTCTTTGTTTCTTTTTGAAAAAGTAAAATATCAGTCCCGCCATAAATAAAATTAAGATTGCTAAAACTGATATAGCAGTCTTAATCATTGCTTCATATTCTTTATCTTGATTAAGTATTCTTATCTCATTCTCTTTATTATCCAGCTCTTGTTTAATTTCCAGTTCGGCAATAACTTTTTTATTTTCTTTAGCTTGAATTGAATCTTTTAATTCAATGGCAAATTTAAATGAGGATAATGCTTTTTTATGATTATCAGCTAAACCATATGCCTCTGATAGAATTATTAAATAATCTTTCTGGTCTTCAATTGCATCTAAAATTTCAAACTCACTAATAGATTTTTTTAAGTTTTTTATTGAAAGTCCCAAAATATCGAAATCTTGATCGTAGGTTTTTTTAAGAAGTGGATCCTTCTCCATTTTCAAATATAGTTCGCCTAAATTTCCATATTGATGAGCAGCACCATAGCTATCACCTAATTTTTGAGCATATTGTAGAGACTCTTCGAACGAATTGCTGGCTTCAAAATACAACTTCATTTCTGTTTGAGGAATACCCAAATTACCTAAGGCTATTGAATAATTAAAATCATCACCTATTTTCTTAAACTGAGATAAAGCTTTTTTATAATATTCAATGGATTTAGAATATTCTTTGAGATCAGCATAAGATAAACCAATATTATTATACTGAGTACCTTTTTTTGATTCATCCTTAAGTTTTTCAGCAATCTGTAACGATCTATTAAAATAGTCTATCGCTTTTTCGTGCTGACCAAAACTACTAAAGACCACTCCGATGTAGCTATTTGCATTTAAAATACCATCTTGATCATTGAACATTTCGTAAATATCTAAAGAATTATCAAAATGTTTAAAAGCATTTGAAAAATCTGAAAGACTAAAATAGGCTATCCCAATATTGCTTTCTGTTTTTGCCAAGCTAAGCTTATCATTTAAATCAGTAAATATTTTATGCGCTGATTTATGTGTCTCTAAACTTTGCTCGAATAAACCTTTATTACGCAGAGCTTCACCCTTAATGTTTAACGCAGTAGCTGCAGC
>CAYXXW010000543.1:0-1984 GCA_964469115.1 uncultured Melioribacteraceae bacterium | reverse complement strand
TTATAGTGTTGATTGGAATGCAGAAAATTTAAGTGCCGGTATTTATTTTTACAGATTAAAAGTTAGTAATGAGGGTGGAAATCTTGAATATGATTTTATTGAAACGAAGAAAATGGTGCTATTGAAGTAGTGAAATCAAAATGTCCTTATTTAGATTAGACTTATAGCCATTTTTAAATTTATAATTTTTCAGAAAAAATTTACTCTATGCTTGATCATTAAATTTAAGGATTTTTTGAATAATGCTTTTTATTAAAGTTTGCTACAGTTCGCATTGTTACTACAAAGCCAACCAACAAAGCAATAAACATTAATGTAACATAAATTATTGTTCCCATTTTATTCCTATTGTATTTACTTTAGTGGACAAATAACAAAAATTTCTATTATTACTTGTGACACGGGGCAATTATTAATTTTTATTTCTATAATTAATAGATTCGTAAAAAAAATTTTGAAGTTTAATTAAAGCATAATAAATGGTTTTTAGCTACATACTACTAAGCGCAATTTTTTCTTTTTTTCAAGCAAAAAGTTCAAATACAATTTACATTGCTAAAAATGATTGGCATGTTGGAATAATTCTAAAAGTTGATGACCTGCTAATTTCAAGAGTCGATGATATAGATAACTTTAAATATTATGATTACGTTGATATTGGCTGGGGAGATGCTGACTTTTATCAAAGCTCAGAAGATTTTGATCTATTTCTTGCAAGTAAAGCAATTTTATTTCCAACACCAAGTGTGATAAGAATACAAGGTTACTCTGCAGCAGTTCATCAGATTTTCAACTATCGTGATTATGCTTTTGAGTTAGAGCTTAATGATTTACAATATCAAAAGCTATGTACATTTATTAATGAATCCTTTGAGCGGGATTCTGCAAATACCTTAATCGAGACTTCTCAAAAATATAATGGGGTCGTAAAATTTTATTCTTCTATCCATAAATATCATTTGTTTAATACATGTAACACTTGGATTGGAGAAGCGCTTGAATTTTCCGGGCTGGATATTAATTCATCTAACATTACCACTGCAGAACATCTTTATGAAGAATTACTAAGTATTGGTAAAGTTATTAAATATTTAGAGGATTAATATTATTTATGCTGTAGCCAATTCTTCGCATTCGTTCTCGATAGGCATTGAAGTTATTTCTTTTATTGATTTACCAAAAACAATGGTGAATATACTCCCTTCGCCTTTTTCACTTTCAACTGAAATTTGAGCATCATTTAGCTTGCAGTATTCACTTACTAATGCCATTCCTAAGCCGTTGCCGTCAAATTTTCTTGTATAACCTTGTTCTTCTTGCGTGAAGGGTTCAAATAATGTTTCTTGGAATTTTTTGGATATTCCAATACCGGTATCTTGTACATCCACGGAAATTAAGTTATCATCAGTTTTATATGCTACTACTTCAATTGATCCTTCAACAGTATACTTAATTGCATTATCAATTAAATTAGCAAAGATTTGCGTAACTGTATAAATATCGGCAGACAGAGTTGCTTCGTCTTGTTCCAATCTATTTAATAGCATAAGATCTATTTTTTTAGATTTAGCTGCAGTTTGAAACTCTCCGACTAACTGGTCTAAGATTTCAATTAAATTAAATTTTTCAATAATAACTTCATAAGTTCCGGTTTGCAATTCAGACATATTTAGAATTAAATCAACCGTTCTTATCAATCTTCTACCGCCATTGTTTATCATGTCGAAGCTAAATTTAAGATCATCCGGAACAAGGTCTAGTATTTCATCTTTTAATAATTGTGAGTAGCTTAAAATACTATTGATTGGTGTTCTTATTTCATGAGACATTTGAGCAAGGAATTCTGTTTTCATTCTAACTGCAGTTTCTGCTTTTTCCTTGCTTGCATTTAATTCTTTTGTTCTTTCAATAACACGATATTCCAAGCTCTTATTAATATTCTCCATTTCTTCGCTAGTATCTTCAATTCTATCTACCATTAAGT
>CAYXXW010000542.1:0-1987 GCA_964469115.1 uncultured Melioribacteraceae bacterium | reverse complement strand
ATCTTCAAAATTTATCAAAAAATCAGTATTTAATCGACCAAGTTCCCATAGATTATTATGAAAATAATATTCAGTATCTAACTGATGGTTTTCTTCTTAACATAGATTGGCTAAAACCGGGTATTAAAAGCATAACGTTTGAAGGAGCCGAGCAATGGTATAAAGATTTTAATTACCTTGAGACAGGTGTATTCTACCTTGGCATTGATGGTGAACAACAGGAAATAATTTCTCCGGTCAGTCCCCGTAAATACAGTACTGCAATAACACTTGATAAACTTTCAGATGTTGAAATCGAGTTTGGCAATATTAGTAAAGCATATAGATATTTGAGAAGTGCGGTGAGGTATATGTGGGCAGGGTCTGAGAATATAGATCAAGGTTGGGTTGATATACCGGTTGAAGCCTTTAGAAAAAATTTGGATGGGAGCAGAACGAAGCTATCTGTTGGATTTATTGAAAATGCTTTTCCATTTGATACTCTGTCACATCCAGATTTAATTTGGAATCCCGGGGATAATATTCAGCAAACTAAAGAATACTTAATCATTTTTAATTCCGAGTATTCAGATGATTATTCGGAGCATATTGTCTACACTGGAGATGAATTATCTGTCGCGAATATTTCTTTGGGTTACAAATTGGATATTGATAATGATTCCCTGAAATCAGTTGCTAGAAGTCCTTGGTTTGATGCATTGTATATTGTTGGATTTGAAATGGAGCAATACGATTTTAATTTCATGCCTACCGGAAAATTACTTATTGTAGCTAATAAGGTATTATCACCTTTAGATAAATACTCGTTAAAAATTAAGAATACAAAAAGTCCTGAAGAAAATAAGGAGCAATTTGAAAAAATAAATGTCTATCCAAATCCATTTTTTGCCGACAATCCATTATCAAGTTACTATGGCAGCGGTAATGACCCCTTTATCACTTTTTCACATCTGCCAAAAGAGGCATCAATAAAGATATATACTTTGGGAGGCATTCTTGTAAGATCCATTGTGAAAGATAACCTATCGGCAATGTATCAGTGGAATTTAGAAAATGAAAATGGAATACGGGTAGCTTCAGGAATGTTTATTGCTGTAATAGAATCTCCGGATTTAGGACAGAAAGTACTTAAATTCGCTGTTATAATGCCTCAGAAGCAAGTTCATTATTAAATTTAACATAGAAGTATAGATAACTAAATATAAGGGCTTTCATCGTTATTGAACAATCCTCATCCAATCTTTCAAACCGTATTATTATTTATAGTTTTTAGCTTATCGTATTTTAAAGGATTAACTCTTAAGATTATTTCCCTTTTTATTAAATGTAGAATGAATAAAAAAATCGAACCGATTAGGAGGAATGTTAAAACTATACTTCCTTCTACTCCAAACTGACCTCCTGTGATCAGTTCATTGCCATTCGTGGTTAAATCAAATAAAGTTGTTTTATCACTTGTGCCACTAACTGAAAGTCCAAATACATTGCCCAAAGTCCAATTCCAGGCAGAATGAAAACCGCACGCACCCCAAATGCTACTATCCTTCATAACAAAAAGACTCAAAAGTATCGCGATTAGAAAAATATTAATTGCAGCAAATATATTTGCTCCATCATTACCAAGATGCATAATTGAGAATATTATGGATGTAATTAATACTCCAAGCCATGGTTTATATCTTGCGCCAATAACCTGGAACATCCATCCGCGTGTTAATATTTCTTCAGATGCACCCTGAATAATATAACCTAAAAGAAATACCAGTACTCCTCCAGTAACATAAGTATCTATTGCCGTGTTACTTTCCGAGCTAATATCGATAGAACCAAAAATAGTCAACAAAGCAATAATCGTTAAGGTTAAAATGAACCCAGTTCCAAAGCCGAAAAGATATTTTCTTAAAGCATTATCTTTTGTAAAGCCAATTGTATGAAAAGGTCTTCGCTCGTAAAATTTAACCCATAGAAATACGTTCACAATTATTAG
>CAYXXW010000541.1:0-1990 GCA_964469115.1 uncultured Melioribacteraceae bacterium | reverse complement strand
AGATCTAATTATTAAGTTAGGATCAAAAGGAGAAAAGTTATGTGGAAAATTAAGTATACCACAAAACAAATCATCAATAAGCAGATTGTAGTTCAAAGCGGATCCTTTAAGGGCAGATATTACCTAAATAAATGGAAAGAAATTAGATTAGCTGAAATTAAATCTGATGCAAAATTTATTTGCGAGTTATGAAAATGATTTGATAGAAATCTTTTTCGTATATAATGCCACCTATTGCATTTTGGATGGTTATGAGATTAAATTAGAAAAAAAATCAACATTTAAAGCTAGAATAAACAATAATAAATTAACTTACTAAATCATTAATTAAAGATAATATTAAAATGAGCAGACAAGAAATAGTTGATAAAATAATTGAATTAAAAGCAGTCGCAGTTATCCGCATGGAAGATCCTTCTAAATTGATAAGAGTAGCTGAAGCTATTCATGATGGAGGAGTTAAGGCAATTGAAATAACTATGACTGTTCCTAACGCAATAGAAACTATTGCACTAGCCACAAAGGAAATTGGCAATAAGGTTCTTATAGGAGTTGGATCAATTCTAAACCCAGAGATGGCCCAAAAAGCAATTGATGCAGGGGCACAGTATGTTGTTAGTCCAATATTTAAGAAAGAGATTATTGAAATATCTCATAAAAATAACATTCCTGCTATGCCAGGAACATTCACTCCAACTGAAGTCCAATTGGCATACGAAGCTGGTGCAGATATAGTTAAACTATTTCCTGCTGATGTATTAGGCATGGCATTTATCAAAGGTATAAAAGCGCCAATGCCACACTTAAATATTATGCCTACTGGTGGAGTTAGTTTGACTAATGCAGGGGATTGGTTAAAAGCTGGAGCTTGTGCAGTTGGTGTTGGTAGCGCGTTGCTTGATAAGAATGCAATTAAGGACGAAAATTATCAGTTGCTTACTGAAAATGCACAAAAAATAATGAATAGTATTTACTCAGTCAATTTATAGAAATAGGAGCTATTAAGATGTCAAAGAAAATAGTAACATTTGGTGAAATTATGGTAAGATTATCTACCCCAGGTTTTACACGTTTTGTACAAGTACAGAACTTTGATGTTACATATGGCGGGGGTGAAGCAAACGTAGCTGTATCTTTAGCTAATTATGGATTAGATAGCTACTTTGTAACAAAATTACCAAAACATGAAATTGGTCAATCAGCAGTAAACCATCTAAGAAGATTTGGAGTTAATACAAATTATATTAAAAGAGCTGGTGAAAGAATAGGTGTTTATTTCCTCGAATCTGGTGCAAGCCAAAGAGCGTCTAAAGTTGTTTATGACAGATCTAATTCTGCAGTAACCGATGTTAGTTTAGATGATTTTAATTGGGATGAAATATTTAAAGGATGTGATTGGTTCCACTGGACTGGAATAACTCCAGCTTTAGGGAATAAAGCACAAGAAGTTCTTAAACAAGCTTTAGAAGTTGCTGTAACTAAAAAAGTAAAAGTTAGTTGCGATCTAAACTTTAGAAAGAAAATGTGGACATCAGAGCAAGCTCAAGCTGTTATGAAACCATTGATGAAATATGTTGATATATGTATTGCAAATGAAGAAGATGCTGAAAAAAGTTTGGGTGAAACTGCAGGCTCAACAAATGTTGAGCAGGCCGCTATTGATGAAGAAGGATATTTCAAGTTGGCAAAACATTTAAAAGAAAAATACAATTTTGAAGCCGTAGCAATTACTTTGAGGGAAAGTTACTCAGCCTCAAGAAACGGATGGAGTGCATTATTCTTGGATGATAAAAATTGTTCTGAACCATATCGATCAAAAAAATACGATATTCAAATTGTGGATAGGGTTGGTGGTGGTGATTCGTTTGCAAGTGGTCTTATTTTTGGCTTGCTTAATTATGGGAACGCAAAACAAAGTCTAGAATATGCCGTTGGGGCATCTTGTTTAAAACAAACAATTGAAGGAGATTTCAACCAAGTTTCTATTAAG
>CAYXXW010000540.1:0-1991 GCA_964469115.1 uncultured Melioribacteraceae bacterium | reverse complement strand
ATATATCCTGTACATAAAGATTATAATGAAATGCTTAATGAAATATATGGAATTTCAATTGATAAAGTGTTCAGAAGTAATTTCGAGGAGTATATTGATATTATTAAAAGAGAGCTTATGGGGAGAAATCCGGTAATTGCTATTGTTGATACATATTCATGCCCCTTTGCACGTTACTACCAAATACACAGAGGGGCTCACACTGTAATAATAAATGGCTTTGATCCAGCTAAAGGATTATATTACATTTCAGATCCACATTATGACATTACAAATTATGAGATGACGAAAGAACAGTTGCTTAAAGGTTTAATGTCTGTTAGGGTTCTGAGCAATAGTGGCGTTAAAAAATTACCTGACAAACGTAAATTCTTGAATTTACAACTTGAATCAATCCTATATGAAAGAGATTTGTTTCTAAATATTAAGAAAGCCGGGAGGGAAATCCTTACAGATAATACTGTTCTGAATGTTCTGGCTGACACGGAAAACAGTAATGTTAAAAAATTACGGTTAAATATACAGACTATTGCAAAAGCCAGGGAAAGCCTGGCTTCTGTCATAAATTCAAGGATGTTAATGGTCAGGGACAGATCAATTATAGATAATTTAATTAGAGTAGCATCTAAATGGAAGATTATCGCCGGGCTTATAAATAAGTTTGCTCTTACTAGAGGAAAAGAATATACGATACTAGATGAAATATCAGAAATTATTATACAGATAGCAAACCAAGAAAAGGAAGTGGCAGAAAAACTTTTAAAAGATATACAAGAAAAAGATTGTGCTGATAATAATGATAGAAAAACAAATGAAGTATATGAACAGGAATTTAATGATATCAGCAGTTATTTCAACAACAGAGGGTTCGACCTTACAGATTCCGACATTTTACCATCCCTGACGGAGGATAACTGCTATTTTATGTCAGAAGGAGTTCCTGAAAATAAAATATGGAATAACGGTAAGTTTAAATTTGACATGTCGGCTGTACAATCAGCTGGATTTGATAATATAAGTTGCAAAGGGCAAAACATTGATGTTGAAATACTAAGTAAAGATTTTATTGCATTATTGTGTCTTGCAGAAACAACCATGGTTTCGATTGATATGGAGTTTCATTTCAATGATGAGTCAACTCAAATAGCCCAATTAGACATCAGTGATTGGGCAGATCGTATTCCGTTGCAAAATAATAACATTTTTTGGAAGGGATGGGTAGCAAGAAAAATCAATGATAGGATCATTGAGAATTTTTTTGATGCTAAAATTTATGCTGTAAGGGTTCCGGTTAAAGAAGGTATAATTAAAAAGATTAAGCTTCCAATATGCAATAATTTCCATATTTTTGCACTAACAACCCTTTATACCAACTAATTCAAAGCCTTTATATATTCTTGAACATTTCTATGTTTGTTTTATACCAAACATTACCATTTAAAAATAAAAATGAAACAAATGTTAATAAAATATGAACTTTCTCATATTTACTGGATTATTGGTTTTGTTAGTACTATTATTTATTTAGAGGAAAGTAATTATGAAAAAAAACTTATGGTTGTATATATGCTCGATATTTCTAATTATAATATTTGTTGGATGCTCAACCCGTAGTAATTCAACAGATGAAGTGAGCCCGGCAACTTTAGATGCATCTCCAGATAATCCAGTAGTGACATTGTCAGCTAATTCTAGCCAGGAAAACGATGATAGTTATGATAAGGAATATGTATTTGCATCAAAGCTTGAGAGCTTTAGTATAGAAAAAAATAATGTAACTGTAAAACTAGAATATGATGAATCTACTAATACTTTTCTAGGGACAGTTGAAAATCAAAATGAACAATCAATTAACGACCTTGTGATTGAGATTGAATATAGAAGCGGTTTGAGTGTTACAAAGAAAATATATACTGAAATTATACCAGGTGAAAATAAAATAGCATGTCTCGGCTCTTATGTAGATCCATATCAATGGCGTATTGAGTTTA
>CAYXXW010000539.1:0-2000 GCA_964469115.1 uncultured Melioribacteraceae bacterium | reverse complement strand
CATAATTCTATTGTAATGAAATGTCATTCCCGTGAAACGGGAATCTATTGAATTCTCGCTGGATTCCCACTCCTGCCTACCGCAGGCAGGTCCGTGGGAATGACAGATTGTAAAAATTAAATTTTTCAGAGGTCTCTAATAATAACAAAAACTTAAATTTTAACTTCTCAATTTTATATGAAGCTCACGTAATTGTTCTGTGCTAACTTTCGAAGGTGATCCATCCATTAAAGATAAACCACTTGTAGTTTTAGGGAAAGCAATTAAGTCTCTTATAGAACTCTCCCCGGCAAAAAGCATTACCATTCTATCTAAACCGAATGCTATTCCTCCATGAGGCGGGGCACCGTACTTAAAGGCATTCATCAAGAAACCAAACTTTTCATTCGCTTCTTCATCAGAAATACCAAGTGCCTTAAACATTTTTGATTGTAAATTTGAATTAAAAATTCTTAGACTGCCCCCGGCAATCTCGTTACCATTCATTACCAAATCATAAGCTTTTGCATAAACTTTGGAGGGGTCAGAATCAAGAAATTCAACACTCGAATCTTTTGGAGATGTAAATGGATGGTGCATTGCATAGTATCTTTGTGTTTCATCATCCCATTCAAATAATGGGAAATCAGTTACCCAAGCTAATTTATCTTCCAATACTTTATCAAACAGCCCTAACCTTCTAGCCATTTCTAAACGTAAATTGCCCATAATTGTAAGAGCTTTTTGTTTTGGTCCGGAAATTATTAACACCAAATCTCCAACTTCTGCTTTAAGAGTATCTATAATAGATTGCTTTTCATCCTCCGTTAAAAACTTTGCAATTGGTGCTTCAAGTCCGTCTTCCTTTACTCTCATCCAAATTAAACCGCCGGCACCAAGTTTTTTAGCGTGGTCTGTTAATACATCAAGCTGACTTCGGGTATAATCACCGCACCCCTTTGCCAATAATGAAGTGATAATTCCTCCGTTTTCTATTGTATCCTTGAAAACTCTAAATTCAGAATTACTAAATGCTTCATTCAGTGTTTTCATCTCCATACCTAATCTAAGATCAGGTTTATCACTTCCGTACTTTTCTAGTGCTTCATCGTAGGTCAGTCTCGGAATTGGAGTATTGAATTCGATATTTTTAATTTCTTTGAATAATTTCTGCATTAAGCCTTCGACTATCTCAAAAATTGATTCTTCATTAACAAATGACATCTCAACATCAATTTGAGTAAACTCAGGCTGTCTATCTGCTCTTAAATCCTCATCTCTGAAACATTTAACCACTTGGAAATATCTATCGTAACCTGAAACCATTAATAATTGTTTATATGTTTGAGGTGACTGAGGAAGAGCATAAAAACTTCCCTTATGTAATCTGCTAGGGACAAGAAAATCTCTTGCGCCCTCGGGTGTACTTTTCATTAAGATTGGAGTTTCAATTTCGAGAAAATTATTTGCATCAAAATATTTTCTTATTATTTGATAGAATTTGTGCCTCAAGATTAAATTTCTCTGCATACGGTTTCTTCTTAAATCCAAATATCTGTATTTAAGTCTAAGTTCTTCACTTACATTAATATCATCTTTTATCTGGAACGGAGTTGTTTCGGCTTCATTGAGTATGGTAAGTTTATCAACCATAACATCAACAATCCCGGTTGCAATATTTACGTTTTTGGTTCCTTCGGGTCTTTTCCTAACCTTACCTTCAATTGAAATAACAAATTCACTTCTTAATTTTTTACCAAGTTCGTGTGCTTCTTTATTGTAGGTTGGTTCAAACACAACTTGGGTAATTCCATATCTATCACGCAGATCAATAAAAATCACTCCGCCAAGATCTCTTCTATTATCAACCCATCCATTCAGTACAACACTTTCATCAATATTATTTTCTCTAAGATCGTTGCAAGTATGTGTTCTAATTTTGAAATTCATTTTAAACCTAATTGTATAATAATTTTATTTAAGCTTGAGAAAATACGCAAATAAGGGGCTTTATTCAATAT
>CAYXXW010000538.1:0-2026 GCA_964469115.1 uncultured Melioribacteraceae bacterium | reverse complement strand
TGATAATCATTGTCAATAAAATAAAAAATAAATATTCTTTTTCAAAATTTAAAACTTCTGAACCTATTAAGAACAAATAACCTTGAAAAGGAAATTATTTTTTTAGCATCATTAAAAAGAAAAAGGGAGGTAATAAAAAAGAAAATATAACCCGCAGAGTTTTGTACAAAGCCAATTAGTTTGTCGAAAGGAAGGAATATGCGCCGAGGTGTTTCAATATCTCAATCAACCCGAGTAAAAAGGGGATTCTTCTTTCGGGAAATGAGAAGGAAACCGATAAATTGTCCATTTCTAAAAAACTAGTTCAATCCTGACATATTTTTGAGTTTCCATAAGCTCATTTCATAATATAAACCTCATTTTCAGATTAAGTCTTATCGACACCTGACTAGGTACTTGCACATAGTATCTCTTGGACTACAAACCTAATTCTGCTGCGAGCTCTTGACCTGTCCCCCTCAATTAACAAGTTAGAGGTTGAGGATTGGTTAAATGAAATCAAGATGTTCCCATTCGCTCGTAATACAATATTCGGTTACTATAAACAATTGAACCATTTCTTAAACTTTCTATTTGAATATAATTATACACCTATGTTTAAGATTAATCGAGATGTTAAACCCAAGAAGGAAATTAAAGAAAAGATTACATTCAAGGAAAGTGACATCTGTAAGATATTTGATAATCTTGAAAATAAAAAATTGAATAAATCTGATTCCTTTAAATTACTGGTTTATCTTGTCTTCTATACAGGTCTCAGATCTTCCGATCTTTTAACAATTACCGCAGATAAAGTTGATCTTGAAAAAAGAGAGATAAGATATTACTCTCCAAAGAGAAAAATTCATAGAAGGATTGCATTTCATGAAGATCTTCTTTCAATCTTAACAGACCGTTTAAGTGTAATCAAAGAAGGAAAATTACTTAACTATAAAGAGACTGAAGCAATAGGAAGGGCCTTGAGAAGATACTATAAGCAAATAGGTATCGATGGGAGAGGCTATGTAGCAAGGGCATTTAGAAAAACATTTATAACATTATGTAGAAGCCACGGTATGGATTCGTCAATAGTAGCAGAGCTTGTCGGTCACGAGCATTAATCAACTGCAGATAAATTTTATAATTTTATTGATCACAAAATTATGATTAATGAATTAAAGAAATTTAAAAGACCAATTTGCAGTAAGGTCTAGCTACGTGAATCACAAAACCAAATAAAAGAAGATGCTTAAAAGCATCTTCTTTTATTAAAAAAATATCCCTTCGATAGATTTAAATAAAATATTTTCATGAAATTTTTCTAATAAAAATAAAATTAATAGTACGAAATTTGTCAATTATTATGTAAAAACACTTAATTTTTACTACAAAAACGTGGTTTTTATATGATATTTTACACTCATTTTTAGTGATATTTATAGGAATTTGTATTCTAAATTATAAAAAGTTAGAAAACACGCTATTTTATAACAATAACATCTCTATAAGAAGATAACTATTTCCGAAACTGAAGTACAATTTGAATTGCAAATTTTAAAAAATAGGCCAAAAAGGGGGTATTTGTGGGGTAATTAGCTTTAAAACAACAAACGCAACTTCAAAAGTTACGCTTTTGGCTTATTTTGTGGGCCCGGAGGGAGTCGAACCCCCGACCCTCTGATTATGAGTCAGATGCTCTAACCAACTGAGCTACAGGCCCTTAAAAACAAACCTAAAAATAATACTTTGATTTTTTGAATGCAATAGAAATATCTTATTCTAACTACATTTCCATTCTACATCCCTATGTACTTTTAGATTCACATCCATTTGATAAATGAACATTTGAGTTATAAATATCAATATTACTTAATCCATAATCAAACTTAGTTTGAGATTCGCTAATAGCTCATAAGTTAAATGGAAAATAAACATCTATCATGTCAGAAAATTTTTAATTGTAAATTTAATTTAGCAAGAGTATGCAATATTTGGTATCATAAAAAATGAGAAGTATATTTAACTTAGTGTTATTAATTATTGATTT
>CAYXXW010000537.1:0-2027 GCA_964469115.1 uncultured Melioribacteraceae bacterium | reverse complement strand
ATCTTAATGGGTGGTTCTAAATACTGTAAATGGTATAAAGAATATAGTAGAGCACGTCTATATTGTTAAAGTTTTTAGATATTTGAACTTCTTGCTTCGTTATATAATAATAATATCATATTCTATATCGCTAGCTTAACAAAGATCAGTTTCATTTTTTTCGGATCAAGAATGTGAACAAATTTTATATATTCAAGGGATTCTATTTCATTTACAAGCCATTCCAAATTTTCTGCTTGTTAACTCATTTAATTCACAAAAAATATTATATTTGCACTTCAAAAATATTAATAGAGGTTTATCATCGCAAAGAATAATAGAAACGAAATAATTGAAAAGATTGTTTCATTGGCAAAGAGAAAAGGTTTTGTATTTCAATCAAGTGAAATATATGGTGGATTGAACGGCTGCTGGGATTATGGTCCTTTAGGTGTTGAGTTATTAAACAACATTAAAGGTGAGTGGTGGAAAGCAATGACCTACAGGGAAGACATTGAAGGTTTAGATGCTGCTATTTTAATGCATCCAAAAGTTTGGGAAGCTTCCGGCCACGTTGAAAATTTTACCGACCCAATGATAGATTGTAAACAGTGTAAATCAAGGTTCCGAGTTGATACACTTGGTGAAATGATCCCGGAAAAGAAAAAGAAGAAAGCGCTCGAAGCATTAAAAGAAACAATAAAAGAAAATGCTGATAAACAGAATACATTAGAAGATATTTATAAAAATCATATCGATTTAGAAGAACAATTTGAAATGATTATTGAAAAAATAGGTGAAGATTTGTTAAGTAATCTCAATTGCCCAAACTGTGGCACTTCGGGATCTTTTACTCCCCCTAGAAGTTTTAACTTAATGTTTAAAACATTTTTAGGACCCGTTGAAAAATTAGACAATGCAATATATTTAAGACCCGAAACTGCTCAAGGAATTTTTGTTAATTTCTTGAATGTTCAAAGTGCAAGTCGACAAAAACTCCCATTTGGGATCGCTCAAATAGGAAAGGCTTTCCGTAATGAGATTAATACAAAAAATTTCTTATTCCGTACTCGCGAATTTGAACAAATGGAAATGCAATATTTTGTTAAACCAAGCGAAGATCAGCAAAATTATGATTCTTGGAAAGCTACCAGAATTGAATGGTATAAAAGTTTGGGAATGAATGCAGACAAATTAAGATATCATGATCACCCAAAAGATAAATTGGCGCATTATGCGAAAGAAGCTGCGGACATTGAATATGAATTCCCATTTGGCTGGGGAGAAATGGAAGGTATTCACAATAGAACAGACTTTGATCTTTCTCAGCATGAAAAATTTTCCGGTAAATCTCTAAAATATTTTGATGATGAACTAAAAGAAAAATACATTCCATTTGTTATTGAAACATCAGCCGGAGCTTCAAGGTCGTTCATGGCATTTTTAATTGATGCTTATAATGAGGAGGAAGTAAATAATGAAACAAGAGTTGTTCTGAAATTCCATCCAAGATTGGCGCCAATTAAAGTTGCAATTCTTCCACTTGTAAATAAAGACGGAATGCCCGAAGTTGCTAGAGAAATTGAAGCTGATCTTCGACCTTTTATGAAAGTCTTTTATGATAACAAAGGTGCAGTGGGAAGAAGATACAGAAGACAAGATGAAGCCGGAACTCCATTCTGTGTGACTGTAGATACTCAATCTCTTGAAGATAATACGGTTACTGTAAGAGATAGAGACAGTATGGAACAGATAAGATTAGATAAAAAAGAGTTGCTAAAATATTTTTTAGAAAAATTGAGATAATAAAATTACCCTCAAACCTCCGAGGTTTCGACTTGCCCGCCATTTTGCTGGGTGGGAAACCTCGGAGGTTTTAATTAACCCAACCAATTTACCACTCAAAATTTGTATTGACAATTATACTTCACTGAATTACATTACCTAATAATAATTACAGAGGTATGTGATGTTAAAACGAATTCTATTCACCTTTATCTTGCTATCATTTATCTTCATCCAATGTTCTGACTCAATTACTGATCCCA
>CAYXXW010000536.1:252-2028 GCA_964469115.1 uncultured Melioribacteraceae bacterium | reverse complement strand
GAGAACTTATTCTCTTCAATTATCTTCTAATCCAAATAATGCAGGAAATGTTAACGGAGCAGGGAATTTTATCCATGGTGATAATGTTACTATTTCTGCAGAACCTGTTGCCGGTATGTTATTTGCAAATTGGTCTGATGGTACAATAAATGTCTCAAGCGACTCTATCTATAAATTTAAGATTAAAGACAATAGAAATTTAACTGCAAATTTTGCAAATGAGTTATTCACGATTATAAGTTTGCCTGATCCAGCTGAGGCTGGTGTTATTTCAGGAAGCGGTTCATTTTATTATGGTCAAGAAGCTACACTTATACCTTTAGCAAATGCCGGATGGGAATTTGTAAATTGGACTGAGAATGGTAATGAATTTTCCAAGGATTCTGTTCTTACTCTTAATATTCAAAATAACCTTAATCTTAAAGCAAACTTTAAACTCATAAACTATTCTATCAATTGTTCAGTTTCTCCTGCCAATGCGGGATTCACATCAGGGTGTGGATTATCATATTACAACCAAGAGATGGTACTTAATGCTTCAGCAAATGAGGGGTGGCTATTTATAAATTGGACTGAAAATGATGAAGTAGTATCTACTGATATTAATTACCTATTCATTGTATCTGAAAATAGAAACTTAGTAGCCAATTTTGATTTAATAAGTGATTTTGAAGCAATTGGCAATGAAGAGCAAATCCCTGACGATTTTTATCTATCTAATGCATACCCAAATCCGTTTAACCCATCTACTAAAATCAATTTTGGTTTACCCGAAGATTCCTCAGTGAAAATTCTGGTGACAAATGTTAACGGAGAAATTGTGAGAACAATTTTCTCAGATGCAAAATTATCAGCTGGAAATTATTCCAGTAGTTTTAATGCTGAAAATCTATCAAGTGGAATTTATTTCTATATAATTTTAGCTCAATCAGAAATATCTGACAATAACTTTAAAAAGGTAGGTAAGCTAGTATTATTGAAATAAATGCAAATATCACATAAGTCGTTTTGCTGTAATATCTTAAACTAAAATTTAGACTGGCAAAGTTTTGAAGTTTGTATTCCTCTCCAAATATTTTTATTTTCTAAAATTTAGTAAAATCCCACATATTCCAATTCATTAAATTACATCGAACAAATGTAATAATTTATTACTTTATTAGTTATTGCAAAATCACTATTTTAAGACTTCAATAACTTTAAGAAATAAAATGAAAATACGAATCTCATTAATAATAGCTGCTTTATTTTTTATCTCATTTACTACAATTTTTGCACAACTTCAATACACTCTTAGTATCAATAGCAGTGGTACTGGTGCAGGTTCTTTTCTTATTGATGCGGGACTTTATACTGTTCCCCAGAGTATTGACTCTGGTTCGACCGTAAGTATTGAAGCAGTACCTAGTGCTGAATCAACTTTTACAGGCTGGACTGTTGACACAACTTCATCAGATAATCCTTTAAATTATTTAATAAATTCAGATAAGAGTATTACTGCAAATTTTGAACTTATCACGTACAATTTAACGACTACAGTAAATCCCACTAGTGTCGGAAGCATAACCGGCGTAACAAATGGCGGAGTATACACACCAGGATCAACAGCTTCGATAACAGCAGTTCCGTCATCGGGATATCGTTTTGTAAATTGGAGTGGAGCCAGTACAAGTACGAATGCAACAATTAACCTAACGATGGATTCAGATAAAAGTGTAACAGCAAATTTTGAACTTATCACGTACAATTTAACGACTACAGTAAATCCCACTAGTG
>CAYXXW010000536.1:0-152 GCA_964469115.1 uncultured Melioribacteraceae bacterium | reverse complement strand
GATATCGTTTTGTAAATTGGAGTGGAGCCAGTACAAGTACGAATGCAACAATTAATTTAACTATGGACTCAGATAAGAGTGTAACTGCAAATATTGAATTACAGCAGTACACATTAGATATAGCAGGAAGTGGCAATGGTACAGGTCAAGTA
>CAYXXW010000535.1:0-2028 GCA_964469115.1 uncultured Melioribacteraceae bacterium | reverse complement strand
TCAACTTCTAAATCTTCAAAGATTCTGTCAATTAAAACAATGGGGATTTTCTTTGCAAGTAAGTCAACAATATGGTCTTTGCTTTCTTGAACAGGTGCTATAATAATTCCATCAACGCTCTTCTCAAGAACAAATCTTGGCAAGGGATCATTTTTATGGAATTTAGACTTAACCGTCGTTAATAATATATAATATTCATAGTCACGTGCTTCAAACTCAGTACCTAAGAATATTCTAGTATAGAATGGTTCAGTTCTTAAAAAGTGGTCGTCCGTTAAAATAAATCCTATATTCCCAGTTTTTTTCGTAACCAAATCTCTCGCAGATCTTGAAGGATAGTAATTTAGCTCTTTGATTGATTTTAAGACTTTTCTTTTCGTTATTGGGGTGATTCGTGAGTTATTATTCACAACTAATGAGACGGTCGCAGTGGATACACCTGCATGCTTTGCCACATCTTTGATAGTTGCTTTCAAAATAGGCTCCGTTGGTTAAACGTTTAACTAAAACAAAAGTACATATAGTGAGACTGTTTGTCAAGGTATTTTTTAAAAATTGCTAAATTATTTTAAGACAAGAGTTTACGCATTAATATAAATATTAAATATGTGGAAGTTTTAATTAAACGATTAATTAAAATTAAGTATTTCTAAAATTATTTTTTTGATGAATAAATAAAATTCAAAATCATTTGTTTAAAATGAACAACTCCTTCTACTTGGGTTGCAGATTAAACTAGTGAATTTAAATTGTGAGGAGTGAAACTTTAAATGGATTTGAGATATATCCAAGAAAATCACCTTTGTCAGTATAGTTATGAAATGCCATCATTGAAACTTCTTCTTCATTATTTTCTACTATCTTTCCACTATATAGTGAACCGATTGAATCCCCTAATAGAAACTCATCACTTTGATAATGATAGGGACCAAATATACTGTCCCCGATAAGACAGTGCGTTCCAGTCACAATATTAATTCCATGTGTTTTTTTTCTTTCTTTAGATGTGGTTTCAACTGAAGTACTAAATATTAAATAATAAGTATTATTTTTTTTAACAACTTGCGGTACTTCAAGCTGACCAAAATCGCCCGGTTCTGTTATGGGGGCTTTTACTTTCCAATCAATTAAATTATAAGATTCAGCACAAGCAATTACACCGCGACCATCTGGTGGACCATAATTCACCCTAGCCGTAATAAATGCATAGAATTTATTTTTATCTTTATAAACATAGGGATCCCTCCAAGCTTGATCATGCCACGAATTGAGATCGAGTAATTCGTACCAATTATCATCTGCTTGTAAAATGGGGTTTTCTGGGTGTTTAGTCCAATTAATAAGATCATCCGAAGTAGCAAGTCCAATTCTTTGAATTAATCCATTTTCAGACTTATTCGCACCCGTAAAATACATATACCATTTATTTTCGCACTCAATGACACTACCAGTCCAAATTGCTAAGTCATCCCAACTCCCAGGTTGGCTCGGATGTAACGCATCAGGTAGTACTTCCCAATGGATAAGATCTTTTGAAGTCGCATGACCGACAGTGGCATTATGATGTCTAAGCTTTTCATCACCTAATGATTTAGGAGCTTGTAAATAAAAAATATGATAAATCTCTACATTTTTAACAATCCAAAAATCCCATATCCATTTATCTTTTATTATTAACATTAATCAAACAACTCCTACACTGTAGTATTAAACTAATAATAAATTACGACTAATAATATTTATTAACTTGGTATTTACTTTATTTTGTCTTTAACGTTGATGAAATAAGTTAAAACATAAAGCTGCTAAATTTATGAATCAAGTCACTCAGTGTATATAGCTATATTTTCACTATATCACCTGACTTTAGATCAGCAGATAAAATCCATTTAATCTTAGATTGTCTAATTAAAATTTCGTAGAAAAAAATAATTTATTTGGCTTTATTTTTTGAAAAGTATTAATTATTCGTGTGGATCCAGCATCACCCGGGGGTGGATGTATGGGACCCAAATCCTTGATCTGAGT
>CAYXXW010000534.1:0-2041 GCA_964469115.1 uncultured Melioribacteraceae bacterium | reverse complement strand
CACAAATATGAGTCAGCTTACTAAAAAGCTTTCCTTTCTTGATAGATATTTAACATTATGGATTTTTCTGGCAATGTTCCTAGGAGTATTCTCAGGATACGCTTTTCCCGGAATTGTCGATTTTTGGAATTCATTCCAAGTCGGAACTACAAATATTCCAATCGCAATTGGATTAATTTTAATGATGTTTCCACCACTTGCCAAAGTTAAGTACGAGGAACTTCCAGATGTTTTTAAAAATGTAAAAATATTGGCTTTGTCCTTAATTCAAAATTGGTTGATTGGTCCTGTCTTAATGTTTGTATTAGCAATTGTATTCTTACCAGATTACCCACATTATATGGCCGGTTTAATTATGATTGGTCTTGCACGTTGCATAGCTATGGTTATTGTTTGGAACGAGTTAGCAAAAGGTGATACTGAATATGCAGCCGGATTAGTAGCATTTAACTCAATATTTCAAGTCCTGTTTTTCTCAGTTTATGCTTACGTATTTTTAACAGTTCTACCTTCCTGGTTTGGTCTTCAAACTTTTGCAGTAAATATTACAATAGGACAAATTGCTGAAAGTGTCCTGATCTACCTTGGTATTCCATTTTTTGGCGGAATGTTAACAAGATTTGTAATGCTCAAATTAAAAGATAGAATTTGGTATGAAAATAAATTTATCCCTAAAATTAGCCCCATTACACTTATTGCTCTTCTTTTTACAATTTATGTAATGTTCTCTCTCAAGGGGGAATATATTGTAAAAATACCATTTGATGTTGTACGAATTGCCATTCCTTTAGTAATATATTTTGTGATTATGTTTTTCGTCTCCTTTTATATGGGTAGAAAAGTTGGCGCTGATTATTCTAAAACTGCAACACTTTCGTTTACCGCAGCAAGCAATAATTTTGAGTTAGCAATTGCTGTTGCAATTGCAGTTTTCGGAATAAATTCTGGAGAGGCTTTTGCTGCTGTAATTGGACCTCTAGTTGAAGTTCCAGTGCTTATAGCCTTAGTAAACGTTTCACTCTGGTTACAGAAAAAATATTTCAAAGACGAGGTTGAAGAAGGAACTGTAAAAGCACCAAATGTGTGTCCATAAAGATTTTTTAAGGTTATTGATTGAATAAATTAAAGAGGTAGAAACATGGTAAACATTAAGATATTAGGAACTGGTTGTAAGAAATGCCAAACATTAGAAACAAAAGTTAAAGAATTGGTCTCTTCAAATGGAATAAACGCTGAAGTTGAAAAAGTTACGGATATAAATAAAATGATGGGCTATGGAATAATGATGACACCTGGTTTGGTAATAAATGAAGTAGTTAAGAGTACTGGAATAATTCCCAAAGATGATCAAATGTTGGAGTGGTTATCAGAGGCAAAATAATGAAAATATTATTAGTCTTTATTTTTCTTGTTAATATATCTTCGGGGCAAAGTCAGGTGAATAATCAATTAGAAAAGTTTTCAGAGTATTTAACAAAATTCGATTATGCTGAAAGAAAAGAAATGAAAGTAAAGCTTGATGAATTAATTGAATTAATAAAAGAAGAAAAAGTTGAAATTATTGATATACGTTTTGGAGAAGAAGTTGAGGCTTGGAATATAAATTTTATTAAGTCAATCCCACTTAATGAATTACCTTATAGATTAGAAGAGCTGAATAAAGATAAGATTATTGTAACAACATGCCCGCATTACGATAGAGCTGCAATTGCAAGACATTATTTAACTTTACAAGGATTTAGAAGTAAATATTTAGTAGATGGTTTGCTTGGATTTACAGAGTTTCTTAGGGGTGATAATGCTAAAAACTTTCTTGAAATAATAAATAGTAAAAAGGAAATACAAAAATGAAAAAAATATTCACTGTAATTGCTGCTATTATGATATTAAGCGTGGGATGTGACGCACAAAGTAAAAATGAGCAAAAAGATGTTCTTGAAAGTAAAACTTCAAAAGTAACTTTTATTGAACTTGGATCTGTTAATTGTATTCCATGTAAACAAATGCAGCCGGTTATGAAAGCTATTGAAGAAAAGTACGG
>CAYXXW010000533.1:0-2043 GCA_964469115.1 uncultured Melioribacteraceae bacterium | reverse complement strand
GAGTATTTTGATTTTATGAAAGATAATAAGAGTGATACTGGAAAACAAGTGTATTTGTAAACTGAGTATTGTAAATACTCTTGTTAGCGTAACTGTTAATTGCTCGCAAGCTCGCATTAATGGATAAATTACTGTAATCCAATTAGATATATCGAGTCTATTGAAGGAAATCAGATTTGTATTGGTAGCAAGACAATTCCAATTGGACAGAAATACAAACCAGACTTCTTAAGGAAGTTTAAGTCTGATGAATAATCTGAAAGCCCTCCTTATTCTTTGAGCACCTCATTGTATTTTTTTATAGCATAATTACGACCCCAGTCAGGTGAAATATCCGTTTCAGGTTCAAAGTCTTTAAAACGCTTAAGAGCTAGCTCAAGGTAGGGTAGTGCTTCTTCTTTTCCTCCACCCATAAATGCAGGTATATTCAATAATTGTACTGCATGCCATAAATAACTCCTGGGGTTTTGTGGATTAAGATTTGCAGCCTTTCTAAACATATCAAGACATTCCTTGTTGTATTTCATACCTCTTGTCATCTTCTCAATGCTCATATAGGCCTGAAGGATAAAGCCATTTAGTACAAATATCTCTGAATTGTCAGGTGAAATACTATCAGATACTGATAAATACTTTCTTGCTTCCTCAACATAACGATCTCTTTCATTCTTATCTTCAACGAGATAACTCATTTGAACAAAACAATAGCTATAATAATAATATGGCAACCATTCATCGGGAAGTGAGTTTGAGAATCTTTGAAATGTATTTGCAACAGAATGATATTCTTCAATGTTTGTTGCTTTATCCATCAGAGCAATATTTTCTATCATCAATGAATGATATTGCTGTGTCTGGCCATTAACGGTAAATGCAAAAACCAGGTATAAGATTGGAATGAGATGTTTTTTCATAATTATGCTGTTTAATAGGTGGAAATAAAGAACCCGAAGAATACGGACCGTTTACTGATAGGTTTAATAGGAATGGATGTATTTAATTCCTCATAATATTTATATCCGAAAATGTTATCTCTTCCAAGAATATTATTTATTGATAAATAGGCGACAGTTCTTCTCTTAAATAATTTATTTATCCAGCTTAGATTGAAGTTTAAACTCCTATAGTCTTTGGTTCTGTCAGAATGAAACTCATAGTTGCTTTTATTTGGGTTATAGTATGGACGTCCGGATGAGAGATTGAATGTACTGCCCACCATACAGCTTATTGATGGGATCCAGTGCTTATAAACTACACTTAGATTATGCTTTGAAGTGAAGCTTGGAGAGGCCTCAAACGGATAATCTAAATATAGCCTTCTTGTATCAAGATAAGAGTAAGAAATCCAGTAATTGGCATTTGGTATTGACCTTTTATCCTGCCAAAATACTTCAACTCCTCTTGCGTAACCATATCCGTCGTTGTTGATAAGAGAATTATCCCGGTCAATCTTGATCAGCTTTTCATAATCCTTATTATAAAGCTCAAATCTGAATAAGCGGTCATTTCTATTCCATTGATAATTAAATATGTAATGTACGGCAGATTCAAAACCCAGACTATCATAGCTTTCAACAAGATATTCATTATGAGGATATTGATAGAAAGAACCACTTGCGAATGATAGTTGGCTGGTTTGATTGAATTTATAGGCAAAAGAAATCCTTGGAGCAAAATTTGCATCCCTCAAAATATCCGAGTATTCATAGCGCATTCCAAGTTTAACAGCAATTTTACCCGACGGTTGCCAGCTTGATTCAATGAAACCAGCTGACAGCAGATCTTTTATATCAGTACTATTGTATTTATAAGATCTGCTTAATTTGAGGTGCTGAAATTCAAAACCTCCAATAATATTTAGTCTTGGAATACTATTATTACTAAGAATAAATTTTGATTGAAGGGCTTGCTCATTTTCTGACATTCTTAATGAATCCAGGAATACATCATCCGTATCATCAGAGAATGAGAGTCCTGCGAATACCGACCATTCTTCATTGTTGAAGTATTGCTTATAGGAGGTATTTAAATATTTATTGTTGT
>CAYXXW010000532.1:0-2050 GCA_964469115.1 uncultured Melioribacteraceae bacterium | reverse complement strand
TGCAGCAGGCAAGCTTGACTGGGAATCTAGTCAATTAGTAGATTCCCGATTAAAGCACTCGAGAATGACAAAGTTAAGTCATTCCGGAAATTTCGCAAGAAATTATCCGGAATCTAGCTTTTTTACTTCTTAATATTCCCTTTTTCCATCTGATTTCTCAAATCTTATATATATAACCATCAATAGAAAAACTACCACATCTGCTAGTTGATTTGAGGGACTCTTTAATTTATCTTATATTCAAAATTCAGACAAGGAGACTTAATATGAAATATACATTTCTATTTTTAACAGTAATTATACTATCTACAACAATTTTATTTGCTCAAGAAACTAGTAAAATGCAGAAGGAGAATTCCACCAAAGGTGCAAATGGAGTTGAGGCTCCTCAAGCAGTTGAGGGTGATGTTGTTTTTTCCGATGGAACAAACCAACTTTTAAGAATTACAGATGAAGGAACATCGGGAGCAATCCAATTCCAAGACGGAGTCCCAACAGATTCAGATTTTAAATTATTCAGAAATGGAACTGATCTCTACTTTGGAACAAATAATCTAAGTCTAAATTCAAATAATAATTATTGGGATATTTCCGGCAATGATCTTTACTCAACAACAACCGGAAACCTTGGAATTGGAACAACTTCTCCATCAGCAAAAATTCATGCTGATGGTGGAGCTTTATTTGAAGATGGTGACGTTGGAACTATATTAAATTTAGGTGCAGGTACAAGAATGCATTGGTATCCAATTAAAAAAGCTTTCAGAGCGGGCACCGCGAATGGAACAGATTGGAATGATGCAAATATTGGCAATTTTTCAGTTGCCTTTGGTGATAGAACTAAGGCCACAAAAACTGGCGCTTTTGCAGCAGGGTCGCAGAGCCTTGCAACTGGTTTATATTCTGTTGCAATGGGAGTTTTTGCTAATGCAAGCGGAAATTGGTCAACAGCAATTGGCAATACAGTTGATGCAAGTGGAGATAACTCATTTGCATTAGGAACATTTGTTGAAGCAGGTGGAATTCATTCAACTGCAATAGGGTCTAATACAGAGGCTATTGGCGATTTCTCAACTGCAATTGGAAGATACGTTAAAGTGGGTGCAGCAGCTACTGGAACAATCTTTATTGGAGATAATTCAGTTTCATCACTTAATACTGCCACAACTGCAAATAGATTTTCTGCACGATTTGATGGTGGTTATAGATTTTTTACTAAATCTGATCTTTCTACAGGAGCTCTTATGAACAATGGTGCTAATTCTTGGAGCACCATATCTGATTCAACAAAAAAGGAAAACTTTAAAGTTGTTGATGGTGAAGAAATATTAAATAAAATATCAAAATTCAATCTTACATCATGGAATTATAAGACTCAAGATCCAGCTCAATTCAGACATTACGGTCCAATGGCGCAAGATTTTTATTTGGCTTTTGGCAATGATGGAGTTGGAACAATAGGCAATGATACAACCATAGCTTCTGCTGACTTTGACGGAATTAACTTAATCGCAATTCAAGCGCTTGAACAAAGAACGAGGAACCAAGAAGCAAGTATAAAGGAACTACATTCTAAAATAGAAGTACTTGCAAAACAAAATCATGAACTCCAAAAATTGAATGCAGAATATAGAAACCAGAATTCAGAATTCAGAAGTACCAATTTAGAATTAAGGAAAGAAATTGATCAGATTAAACAGGTAATAACTTCTATTTCTAATCATAATTCAAATATTTCCTTAGCTTCTAGCAAATAAAAGTATAAACAATTAGTTTATTCTAAATCCCCTTTGCAAATTCCAAAGGGGATTTTTATTTTTAAAAAGATCTTCACAACAACTGTTTTCTGTTGAATTAATTATTCTTTCCTTTTAACTTCAAAAACATATTTTATTAATTAACTCTCTTTCCTAAATGAAATTAATCATCGTCATCTTTTTATTTTTAATTTACTCGATGCAGCTATCTGCACAAATAAAAGTACATAAACATCTAACTACTGAAGATGGCTTAATTAGTAATCAAGTCAGAGATATGTTTGAAGATAGTA
>CAYXXW010000531.1:0-2054 GCA_964469115.1 uncultured Melioribacteraceae bacterium | reverse complement strand
AGGAAAGGAGATTTAAGATGTCTAAATTGTGGCAAGCATGGACAAACGGTATTTTTGGGGTTTGGCTTTTTATAGCCGCTTTCTTACCATTCTGTGCAATGGGAAATCTGTGGAACAATCTGATAGTTGGCGTCATCACCGGTATTGCCGGATTTACGCTGATTAAAGAAAAATCCTGGCAGGGCTGGACGGCCGGTATCCTGGGAATCTGGTTGATTATCGCCGCTTTCATACCCGCACTCCAAGCTCATATGGGCAATATGTGGAATGGAATTATAGTTGGCATATTGCTTATGATCGCTGGCTTTGGTGCTTTTGAGAGAGGAACTCATCAGATGGGTCACACTAGTGGTGCAAATTAATTGAGTACTAATTAAAATCACGGAGGGTATCAAAAAAACCGGGTCTTTTGATCCGGTTTTTCTATTCAAAACAACCGGGTGAAGACGTTCCAAAATATTTTCCACTTACAGCGGGACAGGCATTCATACACTGAGTATTTTGAGGATTAAAATTTAAGCCTGTCCAAGCAAAGCGTAGAGCCCGCCAAGGGACGGGAGGCAAAAGGGTACGTTTTGAAATTGGCTCGACTGTTCATTCCTCTCACACGCCTCCCTTCCATCCGTCCTGCTCCATTGCCAAAAATTTCTGAAGTTCCGCCTGGTCCATGCCCGTTGTCTCCACCTCGACCTCGGCTCCCAGGTTTTCCAAAGGCAGTCGCACACTGTCTATCAACTGATCCCCTATGGGAATATTTGGAAAAGGAAAAGCAAATGTCAGCGTAATTTTTTGTGCTTCAATTGTCACGTCCTTCACTATCCCCAGATCAACCAGCGAGTGGTCTATGGCTGGATGTTTCACCTGCCCAATAGCCTGACGGATATCCATCTCCGATAAAGTAGCAGTCATGATTTTCTCCTTTCCTGTTTAAATAATAATATTTCAAAGTCAACTCTTCTTAAAAAGCCCCCGCCATGGAAACATGTCATTGCACTGGAAAGAGCGATGGATTCAATTCATACACCGGGGTCCTCTTTTTAGCGGCCTCGGGAAGATAGCCTAAGGCCGGGCTGATTATACCACAAGCCTTGAGGTCGGCAATAAGGGAATCCACCCTATTCTCCAAATCATACGCCTTGGATGCCTGCTTTATCTGGATAGCGGTGACATGCCTGCCTTCTGCATATTCTCCAAGCTTCTCCACAAGCCCGGGTATCCGAGCCCACGCAGGCTCACCCACCTCTCTGGCTATGCCCACCACAGCCTTCCCGGGTTCCCACGTTCCACTTCGGATTGCCCCCCTCACCAGGTACTTTACAACATTGGGGAGTTCATATATCTCCCCCGGCATGGGCATCAAGACCCGATCTCCCCACTCCATGCTCTTGGAACTCCTCACGGGGATAAATATCCTCCAGGTAAACCCCAAAAGCAATACTTCTTCAATATCGTCTTCAGGCTCAATGAGTTTTTCAATCTCCTCATAGGATATCCGGCCTTTCTTCACAGCAGTGCCCAGGATCCGTGCAAGAGATCCGGCGTAATCCTGCAGGAAACTGCTCAAGGCCCTTTCAAGCTTCTTTTGTTCGTTCATGGTCCATTCAGAAAGAAAAAAAAGGCAATTTAAGATTCAAAACAGGAAAGAAAATAATTTAATGAGCACTCTCTTCCATATCTTGTATGATTTCCCATAGCATACAAAACTCACTTTTTCCATGGTTAAAGAAGCGCTTGATCCGCTCACGGTTTTAGGCCCGATGATGGTAGAACGGGCTTATTATTATGATCAGGAATGTAGAAAGGGACGCTGTCCAAAACATACTTCCTTGGATATAAGCAGGCACCTCCTTTAGTCCTGGGATGAGGCGTATTATCGGCAGGGTTGGTGCCTATAGGCCTTCTGTTCTTGGCCATGAGGACATTAAAGAAATGGCTGGTATCTGTGTGGATACCAAAGAGATAGAAAGGGTTTCAAATCAATTTACATTTTGCTTCCAAGCAGTTGCTTCGTCAACATAATCATAAATTTCGCATTGCCCACCTTTTTCTTTAAG
>CAYXXW010000530.1:0-2060 GCA_964469115.1 uncultured Melioribacteraceae bacterium | reverse complement strand
AAAATAACAATACTCAAACATCCTCACATCCGTATTTTCAAAGGAATGCTTTATTAGATGAAATAGAGAAGCTTAAGAGTAATGCTAATAAAAAATTAATGATTGACTCTAATAAGTTTGAATTAAATAGAGAAAAAATCGAGCATTCTATTAACAGAAATTTAAACGAAACCGATTGGAAGGTATTAAATGTATTATTGGAAGATCCCGTAATTACCAATAAAGAAATCGCCGAGAAAGTTTTTATGAGTGTTGATGGAATTGGCTCTTCCCTTCGTAGAATGTACGAATATTTCAATATTAAAGAATCCAAATACAAAAAGATTTCATTATTACTAGAAGGAATTAAAATTTCAAATTATTCTAATACGACTGCATAATTTTCACATTTATCAGTGTTTTATGAGTTTTCACCATCAGGCGTGAAGACTTTATTCGTTAATTTTTTCAAATTTGAATCAAATTAAAAAAATACTATGAAAAGAATTACAATTACGATGATATTATTATTCTTATTTCTAGAAAATGTAAATGCCCAAATCAACTTTACACTAGCAGATCCACAGCCAAATTTAATTGAAGTTTATGGAGGCTCCTTTGCTAGCGGAGATATTGATAATGATGGAGATCAAGATCTTCTAATGACTGGATTAGGTCCAGGAAGCGGAACTGCTCTCTATTTAAATGATGGTAATGGAGATTTCACAGAAGTAAGCAACACTCCGTTTCCTATAGCCCGTTTTAGTGTTACAGAATTTGTGGACTTGGATGCAGATGGAGACCTTGATCTATTCTTTACAGGAATTGCTTCAGGAGGAGTTCAGGAATTCACACATATTTACTTAAATGATGGAACTGGGAGCTTTACTCAATTAAGCAACCCTTTCTTGCCAGAGTTTGGAGGGTCTGGTGCAGCGATTGAAGACATCGATAACGATGGTGACTTAGATATTATAATATCTGCTATTGATAAAAACGATGAATTTGTTGCTGATACTTTTTTAAATGACGGGAATGCCAATTTTACACCTTCTGGCAGTTCAGCTTTCATTCCCGTTAAATTCGCAGCAGTAGCATTCATCGATGTGGAAAATGACGGGGATCAAGATATCATAATTTCTGGAACCCAGGCAAACGATAATGCCTTAACAAGACTCTATTTGAACGATGGCTTAGGAAATTATAGTATGGATACGAATACTAATTTTGAGGAACTTTCTGCCGATGATGTTGATGTTGCTGATACTGATAATGATGGAGATTTTGATATACTGATATCAGGAATGAATGATTCTTTTGAGGTTAGAACCATTCTCTACCTTAACGATGGCGGTGGGGTATTTACCGATCTAACAACTGTAGATTTACAACAAACGTTTGCGGGCACCAATGCTATTGCTGATCTAGATAACGATGGCGATCAAGACATCGTGATTATTGGTTCTCAAGACGGCGGATTGCCTAATATTTTCAACATCGTATATGAAAATCTTGGTGACAATGTATTTGAACCTGCTATTACCTTAGGTGGAGAATACATCGCGGCTTGTGTAGTAGATGATTTTAATGGTGATGGCCTCTCTGATATTATTATCCAAGGATTTGTAGATGATACTAATGTGTATTGGAACACCGGTGTAAATTTGGGCACAACAAATTTTAGTAATAGTCAAACTATAACAATGTTTCCAAACCCAGCTAATGATATTGTAAATATCAGTTCAGATAAAGATCAGCTGCAAAGAATAGAATTATATAGTATGACCGGTAGTCTCATTTTTAAAGCAGATTTAAATTCTAATAATTACGCTTTAAATATTTCCAATTATCCAATTGGAACCTATCTCTTGAAAGTTTTTAGTCAAGATAATGACGTCATAAATACAAAGATTGTTAAAAAATAACATTTGCTAACAACCGTAACCGTTGCACAAGCCTCTAAATTTGTTGTATATTTTTATAAAATACTGGTTTTAAGGTCTTTTTTATAAGGTCTTTTTTATAAGGTTCTGTATAAATTATCATAATATGTTAGGCCTTTAAAAAGTCTCAAAACATGG
>CAYXXW010000529.1:0-2060 GCA_964469115.1 uncultured Melioribacteraceae bacterium | reverse complement strand
TAGAGCGTTTGACTGGCAGTCAAGAGGTCATCGGTTCGATTCCGATATGCTCCACCAGTATTGACAAGGGTTTCAGAGATTCTTTCTTTGGAACCCTTTCTTTTTTGCCAGAATTTTGCCAGCCAGATGTAGGTAGCAGGGAAAAATTTATGTTCCCACCATCCTCCGAGCCCATACAATTGACTGAAGATCTCAAATTATCTGATCTGAACCATTCTGGATTGATCTGGGAGGTTTTCAGGGAGGAGGCTTATATCATACATGGTTGAATAAGATAATTGAATGGCGCTACCCTAGCCTGCATTATTCTACTAACTACGAAATTCTTTAGAGCTGTAAATAATTCTATTATGCTCAACAGTAACAATGTGATTGAGATTTAATCTTATTGGCTCTTTGTAATGTATGTAGCAAAGCTAAATTATCAAATTAATTTAAGGCTTGGGGGTAACTCTTTCATTGATAAAAAAAAACCATAAAGGTATTTAGCCTTTATGGTATTTTTATTCATAATAGTTATTAATTATTAATCTGTGTATCGTACTAATCTCGCATGATTTAATATACGAACAGCATCACCCTGTGGTCCATGTCCATCTTCAAAGTCTGTTGGATCTCCTCCTTTTGGATCGCTGCGCTGTGCACCCGCACCATGAACATCAGTCCATGTTTCGGTTCCCATATTCCCCATACAACGACCAAAGGCTACGTAAGCACCCCAACCTCCATTGGTATTACCATCTGAAGAGTATGCTGCATGTGTAGTACTGCTCCAATACCAAGGATAATCATCTTCACCTGCCTCGTTAGTTATGATAGAACAATTAAATACTTCATCGATAGCAGCTGAATTTGATGAAGACGGTGAACGAGTATAATCAACAATACCCTGTAATTCTTTCACATCAGGTAATCGCCAATCAGTATAACCAGCATATTCAGAACTTTCGGCATATGTTATGGCATCACCCCAATAAATAGCTTCTGCATTGTCATCTTGCATCCACATTAAACCGGTAGCCACATCGGTAACAGTACCATCTCCGTTATCAGAATAATTATTTACTCCGTAGTCAGTTCTACCACGAACTAATAAATAATTAAACATTTTGTCTTGCCCCATCATTTCAAAGCCATAACCTTTTATGCGGCCATCGGCAAAATTCACACCAAATACAAAATCTACTTCAGTACTTACATAAACTGCAGTTGTAGCACACTGTACATCAATTAAACGTTCATTATTATCAGTATCACCATATGCATAATCAAAATAATCCGTATTCATAAATGGGATTAAACCATCTGTGTCAGTTCCCTGGTACGAACTAATATCTTCACCACTGAACATGATGAGAGAATACTGTTCTTTTATGGTAGGCACACGCCAATCAGTATAACCTCCTGTAATGTCTGAATTTACGACATCCAATATATCGTCATAAGATAATTTGTCATTATAATCAATACTACCATCGCCATTATGGTCGAATGAGCCTTGCCACATTAAACCAGTTACCATATCGGTTACTGTACCATCCCCATTGTCTTCATAACTTGGCTCATTGCCAAGGTAGTTTGCATTTTGACCATAAAATTCATCGCCTGAACTTTGATCAGTTGTTTCAGATGAGTTATCAAAAAACATAGTCTGATTTGTTCCTACAATTGGGAATCCTGTAATATCAGGCAAGTTTTCTTCTATTATTACTTCGACTTCTGTTTCATCTTTTTCGCAAGAGGAGAAAGATACTAGTGCTATTAGTAAGACTAATAGATTTAACGGATTTAAAACAATTTTTTTTACATTCATCTTCAGATATTTTTAAGCTTGCCTATTTTTTTTATTAAACTGATATAAAAGTATATACTAATGCTGTTCAAGCAAAAGCAAATCAATAGACTAGAGTCTTTTATATGCAAATAGACACTTTTTATCTATGAACAAAATATCTCCAAAATTGTTTTGTTGCGTTGAATTATTGAATTTGGTCATATACTCGTTCTATTGGGCACAACACCGGTAAATATGCCGGTACGGTCTTTATATTTTGATATAG